>DATCXX010000073.1:0-4287 GCA_036565615.1 Gemmatimonadales bacterium
CCGGCGGCGCGAGCCCGGGCCGCCCCGGTCAGCCGCCCTGCGAGCCCCGGCTCCCGCAGCACCCGAAAGGCTGCCGCCGCCAGCGCCGCCGAATCACCCACCGGCACCAGCAGGCCGTCCACGCCGTCCCTGACGATGAAGGGAATTCCCCCCGCGGCCGTGGACACCACCGGCAATCCCGCCGCGAACGCCTCGATGATCGAATTGGGCATGTTGTCGATATCGGGCGCGTTGAGGTACAGGTCGGCTTCTCCATAGAGCCGCGCCATTTCCTCGGGAGCCACCGCCCCCGCGAAGCGGACCCCTCGCAGTTTGAGCTCCTCCACCAGGCCCTCGAGCTCGGCCCGCCGGCTTCCGGTTCCCACCAGGGTCAGCGTCGCCGCGGGGATTTCCTTCTGCACCAGGGCAAAGGCCCGGACCACACAGGCGACGTTGTAGAGCGATTCGAAATTGCGGTTGGCCAGGAACCGCGGGGCGGGGTGCTCCCGGATCCGGAAGGGAATGACCTCGAGATCGACGAAGTTCTCCACGCTCTCGGCCCGGAGCCCGTGACCGGCGAAGACCTCCACCAGGTACTCCGAGGGGGTGACGATCGCGTGCGCCAGGCGAAGCAGCGGCCTGACATGCCAGCCCCAGCGAGCCAGATGGTCGTCGGCTTCACCGCTCCGATAGTTGACCACCACCTTTTTCCCGAACAGCCGGGCGAGCAGAATGGCCGGCGCGGGCGCCAGGAGGAAGGAGAAATAGCTCGCGCTGAAGGCGTGGACCACATCGACCCGGGGAACCTGCCGGAGCAGCGAGCCGAGGTAGGCGATCTCGGTGACCACGGTCCGCACCCAGCGGACCTGCTGGAGCCGGCCCAGCAGCCCCGGAAGCGGGGGATCGATCGGAACGAAGGAGACTTCGAGACCGGGGACCGTGCTGAAGGCGTCGAGGAGCCGGCGGGCCTGAACCGCCTGTCCGCCCAGCTTGCGGAGCGAGGGTCCGACCAGGAGGACCCGGATGGTCTCAGCGCTTCCAGACATTCCATTCTCCCCGAATGCCGTGCCAGGTCGCGACCAGAATGGCGCCCTGCATGCTGAGCACCCATTCGAGACCGTGCCGCAACCGCCCGCCCAGTCCGTTGCGCCACACCAGCGCGACGAAGCCGAGCAGGAGCAGCGCGGCCACCAGGGCCCACCCCATGGCGGGACGAGCGGTGAAGGCCGCGCCGAGCACGCCGAGGCCGAGTCCGGCCAGCGCGTACGGGGTCGCGAGGCGGAGCAGTTTGTGGCACACGAACTGGATCCAGACCGGATTGCGCCAGGGGAGCAGCACTGCCGGCATCCAGGCGATGAGCTGCAGGTTTCCGGTGAGGGTGCGCACCTTCCGCTCGAACTCCTGCCCCGAAGTCGTGGTGCGGATGTCGGAAGCCTCGGCGCGGGGCTCGAAGCCCACCCGATGGCCGCCCAGCACCAGCCGCATCGGGATCCAGAGATCGTCGAGGATCAGGCCGGGGGGGAGCGGGGCCCAGAGTGACCGGCGCATCGCGTAGATGGAGCCGGAGACCCCGACCGTCGAGTGGAGCCGGGCTTCGGCGGCGCGCAGGCGCCGCTCCGCGCTCCAGTAGCGTCCCAGGAGGGACTCCGGAATCGCCTCGTTGCCGAGCCGGAGCGCACCGGAGACCGCCCCGAAGCGCGAATCGTCCAGCGCCTCGACCAGCCGCGCGATGGCGTCCGGCGCGAAGCGCTGCTGGGTGTCGGTGCACACCACCAGCTCGGTGGTCACCGCCCCCATGGCGGCGTTGAGGGCCGAGGCCTTTCCGCCCGGGGCGTCGCCGGCCACTACCACGAGGCGGTGCGGAGCCGGGACCAGATCGGCGAAGCGGTAGGGTTCGGCATTCCCGTCCACCCCCACCACCAGGTCGAGCCGGCTCGCGGGCCAGGTGCCGGCCAGCAGGTCCGCGAGGCGCGCCCTCACCGCCCCCGGCGGCTCCCGGGTGGCCAGCACGACGGAAACGTTCTCCGGAGGGCGCTGGTTGGGGCTGGGCTCCGCTCCGCGCCCGGCGGCCAGCCGAAGGGCAATCCAGGGATACAGCGCCCATGGGATCAGCAACAGCAGCGCCGAGCCCAGGGCGAGCGCGATCCAGAATGTCATGAAGGGCGGGGGGAAAGCCAGCGGTGCAGCACCAGCAGGCGCCAGAGCTGGTAGCTGTGATCCCGGCGGCCCTGCTGATGCTCCTGCATGATCCGGTGGGTGGCCCCTGGATCGCACCATTGATACACCGGTGAGCGGTCTCCCCGGAGCGCGTCGAGGCGGTGGCGCAGCGGTCCGCGCAGCCAGTGGACGATCGGAACGCCGAAGCCCTGCTTGGGCTTGTCGAGGACGCTGGGAGGGACCAGGTCGCGCACCGCCTTCCGGAAAATCCACTTGCCCACGCCGTCCCGGAACTTGAGTCGGGTGGGAAGCGAGAGGGCGAATTCGGCAAAGTGATGGTCGAGCAGGGGGACCCGGGCCTCCAGGGAGACCTTCATGCTCATCCGGTCGACCTTGGTGAGGATGTCTCCGGGCAGGTAGCTGAGGACGTCGACCAGCGCCATCCGCGCGGGGAAGTCCCTCCCCGCGGTGGATTCGAAGATTCCCGCGAGCAGGTGCTCCAGCTCGGGGCGCTCGCCCGCGACCTCCCGCCGGACCACCCCGCCTTCCTCGACCAGCGCGGGGAGCGCCACGGTGGAAGCGTACCGGCCCACCGGGTTCCTCCCCAGGTTGAGGATCCAGTTTCTGCCCCGGGCGCCGTGAGGGAGCCGCCGTCCGATGATCCCCGCCGCCCGGCGAAGCCCCGGAATGGCGAGTCCGTCGCCGACCTCGTGGTAGCGGGTGTAGCCGCCGAACAGCTCATCGCCGCCGTCGCCGGAGAGCGCGCCCGTCACGTGGCGCCGGGCGAGCCGGGACACCAGCCAGGTGGGGAGCGCGCTGGTATCGGCAAAGGGCTCGTCGAATCCGAGGATCAGGTCGTCGGCCAGGCGGTCGATGTCGGGAGTGAGAATCTCCTCGGTGTGATCGGTGCCCAGCGCGGCCGCGACCCGCGCGGCATGGGGCGCTTCGTTGAACGCGTCCTCGCCGAAGCCGATGGTGAAGGTACGCACCTGCCGGTCGGCCACCCGGGTCATCTGGGCGACCACGGCCGAGGAATCCACCCCGCCGCTCAGGAAGGCGCCCAGCGGAACGTCCGATTCGAGGTGACAGCGCACCGCGTCTTCGAGCAGACGGCGAAGCTCCCGGGCGGCGTCCTCCTCGCCGATCCGGCTTCGCTCCGCGACCAGCGGAGACCACCATTGCCGCTCGATCAGTCCTTCGGCTGCGGTCCAGACCGCCAGGTGGCCCGGGGCGAGCTTGCGGATCCCCTCCCGGATGCACAGCGGATCCGGTACGTACCCGAGCGCGAGGTACCGGAGCAGCGCGGTGCGGTCCAGCCCGGCCGGAAAGTCCGGCAGCGTCTCCAGACTCTTGAGCTCGGAAGCGAACGCCACGCCGTTGCCGCGGGGCCAGAGGTAGAGCGGCTTGATGCCCAGGCGGTCGCGGGCCAGCAGAAGCCGGTGCCGGGTCCGGTCCCAGAGGCTGATGGCGAACATGCCGCGGAGCCGGTCGAGCACACCGTCGCCCCACTCCTCGTACCCATGCACGATCGTTTCGGTGTCGGACCGGGTGCGGAACTGGTGGCCCAGGGCCGCGAGCTGCTCACGGAGCGCCCGGAAGTTGTAGATCTCGCCGTTGTAGAGCACCTGGACCGTACCGGACTCGTTGCCGATCGGCTGCCAGCCGCCTTCGAGATCGATGATGCTGAGCCGGCGCATCCCCAGGGCGACGGGCGGCTCGAGGAGCGAACCGTCTCCATCGGGACCCCGGTGGGTGAGGACGCCGCACATCCGCGCCAGCAGCGGGGCCGCGGTATCCGGATGCAGCGACGGGTCCGCGAGCCCCGCAATGCCGCACATGGATTAGCCGCGAGCCGAAGGGAGGAAAGGCGAAGTAGACATCGTGCGCCTCACGGGCAAGATTTGGACCTGGAATCTACCGGGACGCTTCCTTCGTGACGCTTCAGGCCGCAAAACTGACGGTCCTCCGCACCCTGCGCGCGCTGGGCGGGTTCGGCCTGGTGGCGGGGAGCGGATGGCGCCGGCGCCGGCTGCTCATTCTCTGCTATCACGGCTTCTCCCTCCGCGACGAGCATCGCTGGAATCCCGAACTGTATGTGACCGGCGAGCACTTCGAGCGGCGGCTCCGGGCGCTGGCCGACGGCGGATATCA
>DATCXX010000078.1:0-7742 GCA_036565615.1 Gemmatimonadales bacterium
GGGTGCTCCGTCGAATCCGGAGCTGCAGCAGGGTTCCCCCCAGAGTCAGGAGGAAGAGCACCACCGCGATCGCCGCGGCAAGCCCCAGCCGCCACCAGCGGAAGCCCTGTTCGTACATCAGCAGCACCAGGGTCGTGGTGCTCTTGAGCGGCCCGCCCTGGGTCATGACGTAGGGCTCGCTGAAGATCTGGAAGGAGGCGATCATCGTCACCACTCCGACGAACACGAAGGTCGGCCCCAGCATCGGCAGGGTGATGTGGCGGAGCCGGTTCCAGGCGCCGGCTCCGTCCAGGGCGGCGGCCTCGTAGAGCTCCTCCGGAATGCTGGAGAGCCCGGCGAGGAACACCAGCATGTTGTAGCCGAAGTTTTTCCAGACCGAGAGCAGGATGATGGACGGCATGGCCCAGTTCGGATCGCCCAGCCAGTCGACCGGTCCGAGACCGAGCAGCCCGAGCCCCGCGTTGAGCAGTCCGTATTGCGGATGGTAGATGTACCGCCAGACCAGGGCGACGGCGACCAGGGTGGTCACCCAGGGGGCAAAGAAGGCGCTGCGGAAGAACGGCTTGAGCCGGGTGAGCCTGGCGTGCACCAGCAGCGCCGCGGCCAGCGACGCCGCCGCCGACAGCGGTCCGCCCACCATCACGAAGTACAGGGTGTTCCGGAGCGCCTGCCAGAACAGCGGCATGGCCATCAGGTCGGTGTAGTTCTTGAGTCCGACGAACCGGGTGCTCCTGAAATCGCCGATGGAGTAGATGTCGAAGTCGGTAAAGGAGAGCAGCAGCGCGCTGAGCACCGGAATGGCGAAGAACACCCCGATCAGGGACATCGCCGGGGTAATGAACCCCCACCCCGCCCGCGACTCCGAGCGGCCTTCTCCCGGCGTCACGGCATCCCGGCGGTGCGCCGGGCCCGGAGATAGCGCCGCCGCTCCAGCAGCCGGTCCACATCGGCGTCCATCGCGGCCAGCGCCTCGGCGGCGGACTTGCCGCCCCGCACCGCGGCCTCGGTATGGTCCATGACCTTGGTGGTGACTTCCTCCCACTCCGGCACCATCGGCGTCGGGACCGCGCGCTCGAGCTGGACCCGGAACGCCTCCGCTTCGCGGTCACCGGCGAGCGCCGAGTCGGTCCAGGCCTCCCGGCGGGCGGGAAGGTCGCCGGTCAGCCGGTAGAACCTGGCCTGCTGTGCGGGACGAGAGAGATACTCGATCAGCTGGAGGGCCCGGGCCCGGTGGCGGGAGGCGCGGAAGACCACCAGGCTCGATCCCCCCGCGAGGGAGACGCCCGAGGCGGCTCCGGTCGGCCCCGGAAGCGGCGCGGTGGCCCAGGCATCCGCAAGGTCAGGGGGGAGTCGGCGCCGGAATTCCCCGAGGTTCCAGGGCCCGGTGATGTACATGGCGAAGGAGCCGCGGGCGAATTCCTGGTAGAGATTCGCCATCTCGGTGCTGCTCACCGGCGCGGCGAGACCGTCCCGGTAAAGCGAGAGCAGGAACTCGAAGGCGCGGGCGTAGGGCGGCTGCCGGAAGCCCCCGAATCCCTCCTCAGTGACCAGCGCCGCCCCCTGCTGGAGGCCCAGGATCACCATGGGCGGCCACTCGTTGATGGGAAGGAAGATCGGGAAGGCGCCCGGCGTCATGACCCGCTTCATGGCGAGCATCGCCGCTCGCCATCCCTCCCAGGTGTCGGGCATCTCCGCATAACCCGCACGGGCCAGGATGTCCCGGCGGTAGAACAGCACCCGGGTGTCCACGTACCAGGGCACCCCGAAGAGGGTGTCCGCGACGACATTGGTCGCCACGATGCCGGGGAAGTAACTGCTGTCGGGCAGCCGGGCCCCCACCGGCGCGAGCGCCCCCAGGGTCACCATCTCCGGAATCCAGGTGTTGCCCATCTGGGCCAGGTCGGGCGTCGCGCGTCCGACGATCGCGGTCAGCAGTTTCTCGTGCGCGGCGCTCCAGGGCATCTGCTGCACCCGGATGCCCTCGCCGGGGTATTCCCGCACGAAATCGCGGACCAGCTCCTGGACCACTTCCCCCTCCCGGCCGAAGGCCCAGAAGCGGAGGGCGTCGGCGTCGGGAGAGGATGAACACGCCGCGAGCAGCGATGCAAGAAAGGCGCGGAGACGTCCTTTCACGGTGCCCCGCCCAGCCACCCACCCTGAAACCCCGCCCGCTGGAGCCCCTGGATCACATAGGGACTCTTCCGCATGTAGCGCCAGACCAGCTCGGAGCGGTAGTTGGCGATCATCGCTACGATGGGGCCCTGGTCGATGCCCAGGTAGTCGGTGTCGAACCAGCCCTTGCCGGGAAGAAGGCGGCCGTGCTGCAGGGGGAGCTCGGGCCACTGCCAGGTGGGATTGAACGCGTCCAGGAAGCCGTACTGGCCGAAGACGCCTTCCCCGTATTCCTCCCGCATCGCCACGATCGCCGGGCCCACGATCTCGGGGGCGAACGGCATCGAGCTGGCCGCCGCGGTCGGGGCCAGGGTGCCGTCGTCCCGCACCTCGGTGTAGGATGCCCCCCGCGCCGCATAGGTGAAGAACCGCCGAGGGACCCCATTCACCGTGCGGGTGACGTCGGCGGGCCCGTCCGAGGCGGTCAGTCCCCAGATATTGGCCCCATAGCCGGCCCACCGGTCGGGGTTGGCGATGGCGTAGCTCCGCTGGGCCAGGGTCGCCCGGCGGGAATTCTCGAAATAGTCGATGCCCCGCGCCCGCATGTACGGGTCGCGAATGCCCCGGAAGTCGATCCAGACCTGGGAGTACTGGTGTCCGAAGAGCGGTGCGAAGCCCACGTGGCTCTGTCCGTAGTAGTCCCCCCACGTGTAAGTCGCGGTCCAGGCGCTCCAGCCCTCCGCGGCGATCGGATGGGTCGGTGAGCCCAGCGCCAGGAGATACACCAGCATGGCCTCGTTGAATCCCCGCCAGTCGAGCTCGTGGAAGCCCCGCTCCGGGTACCACCCCATGGTCACCAGCGGAGGACGGGGTTGGGCCCAGGTCCAGTCGGTGCGCCGGTACAGCGAATCCGCGTAGGCCCTGATTGCCGGCTCATGGCCGCCGGGCCGGTCGAAGTACTGCTGGCAGAACAGCGCGCCGGCCAACAGCAGCGCGGTATCGACGGTGGAGAGCTCCACGGTCTGGAAGCGGAGCCCGGTCTCCGGATCGAGGAAGTGATAGAAGAATCCCTGGTGCCCCGCCGTCCCGGCGGCCGCGGGTCCCTGGGGTAGCTGGTAGAAGAATCGCAGCGTGGTGAGAACCCGTTCCGCCGCCTCGTCGCGGGTGACGTACCCTCGCTCGGCCCCGATGGGGTAGGCGGTCAGCGCGAACCCGACCGCCGCAATACTGGAGAACGACCGGGTGGGCCAGCGGTCAGGGGTGAGCCCGGTCCGGGAGTCGGTGCGCTCCCAGAAGAAGTCGAAGGTGCGCCGGGAAATGGTGTCGAGCAGCGCTTCGATGCGAGCGCTCGAGGGCGCGGGCGCGGGCGCGGTGATGGCCCCGCCGCATCCCAGCAGGCCCGCGACACCGAGGGCCGCCACCCCGGCGCGGAGACGCGGCAGAGGGAGCATGGCAGCTCCTGACATGAGGGAAAGGCGGGGAGGCACCGGGACGGTCCCGGCACCTCCCCTCCCTGAATCAGAACCCGACTTCCAGACCGAACTGGACCCGGCGTGGATCGGAGATGGTGCAGCCGGCCTTGCCGAAATTGGCGTCGTTCACGTTGCCGACGTTGTAGCACCCCAGGTTCTGGGTGTTGAACACGTTGAAGCCGTCCACTGTCAGCCCGAAGCGCGACCGGCCGAAGGTGAAGTCCTTGCGCAGCCGCAGGTCGAGCATCTTGTAGGTGGGAGCGTCCAACCCGCCCGGCACCAGCGGGTTGCCGGTGCCGCCGAAGCGGTCCCCCACGTCCAGGTTGGTGCCGCTCGCGATGGTGGCCACGCCGCTGAACTGGAGGTCGAGCAGCGCGGGCATCCCGATGATCCAGTTGGCCACCACCCGGTGCCGCTCGTCGTTCCGGACCTGCTTGGGATAGTCCACCGGGTTCGGGAAGCTGAAGTCGTCGTTGAACCCCTCGGTCTGCCGCTTGGCCAGGGTGTAGGCAATCCCCCCGCCCCAGCCGAACTTCTCCCCCTGCCGGTAGCCGCGGTCGAGCTTGAGGGTCGCGGCGTCGTACCAGGTCTTCCCGGTATTGTCGGCGAAGAGCACGTTGGCGAATCCGGGGATGGTGTTGTGCACGAAGCAATTGGGCACTCCGAACGAGCGCTGTGGACACACGAAGTTCTCGTTGGCCCAGTAGAAGGTGAATCCGTTATTGCTGCGGACGCCGTTGTAGGCGAGCTCCACCGACACATCCCCCAGGATCTGCCGGATCCCGGCGCTGAACTGGGTGGACTTGGGCGGCTCGAGGTCGTTGGGCAGCAGCTTGATCTCCCGGGTGTTGAACGCCTGGTTGGCGATGAGCGGGAGCACCGCGTCCCGGCCGGACAGGTAGTTGTTGTTCCACTCCGCCTTACCCGGCTCGGCCGGACCTCCGGCGGGATAGAACTCCACCCGGTAGCCGGGGTGCTGGAGGGCGAATTTCTCCTCGGTGGCGAGGTCGAACAGGGTCCGGTCGTAGAAGATGCCCACGCTCCCGAACACCGTGGTCCGGTTGTCCCGGGTGAGCCCGTAGGAGAAGCCGACCCGGGGCTGGATCGCGCCCATGTAGGCGCTCCGCTGGGTTCCGTCGGTGAAGTAGCGCTCGGTATCGAGCGGCAGGAAGAGCCGGTCCTGGTACTTGGTCAGCGAATCCATCACGTCCGACGGGGTGACGTAGTCCTTGTTGATCGCGCCCGACTCGTAGTCCCAGCGGGCGCCGAGGTAGAGGGTCAGCCGCGACGACGGGCTCCAGTCGTCCTGGAGGTAGACGCCCAGCTGGGTGTTGTTGGTGTTGAGCCGGGGATCGCCGGACTGCAGCTCGACCCGCTGGGGGAACTCGAAGTTGTGGAACCAGGACTCGTACACGAAGCGGGGATTCTCGGAGTTCTGCTTGATCACGTCGTACTTGCTGAAATCCACGTTGATCCCGCCCTTGATCACGTGGCTCCCGCCGGCCTGGAACCCGGTGTAGGTCAGGTCGTCCCGGAGTGACAGCCGCTTCTGGGTGAAGTCCTGGTTGGAGATGTTGCCCCCGATCTCCACGCAGCAGCCGAAGCCGTAGAACCGGTTCACCTGGCCGGGGTTGGTCGCCACCGGGTTGTAGTGGTACCGCTGGTAGGACGCCTGCGCTTCGTTGAGCCAGGCTCCCTTGAACCAGTTGTGCTTGAGGAGGCCGGTGGTCACCGCGTTGTTGAACCGGGTCGCGGCGGAGAAGGCGGTGAGCCCGCCGAAATTCCGGATGTCGTGCTCGGCCCGGGTGTTGAGACTCAGCTCCATGGAGGAGTTGGAGCTCATGGCGTAGCTGAGCTTGCCGAAGAAGAGGTGGGACCGGAAGGGCGATTCAAAGTCGCCGTTGTACTGGGAAAAGTTGATGGTGTCGATCGCAGGGAAACCGGTGGGAGGCGTAATCGCGACCCGGTTGGCGCGGTCCTGGAAATTCCCTTCGTAGGAGCCGAAGAAGAACAGCTTGTTCCGGATCACCGGTCCGCCGGCGCTGATCCCCAGCAGCTCCCGGCGATAGTCCGGCTTTTCGAAGGTATCGGGATTGGCCTCCTTCGAGGCCACCTGGAAGGTGTCCAGGTCCACCAGGCTCTTGCTCTGGTAGGCGAAGAAGGCGTTCCCGGTCCAGGTGTTGCT
This sequence comes from Gemmatimonadales bacterium, assembly GCA_036565615.1. GTDB lineage: Bacteria > Gemmatimonadota > Gemmatimonadetes > Gemmatimonadales > GWC2-71-9 > JABFSM01. The sequence goes on from DATCXX010000078.1 coordinate 5,770, forward strand.
GCCCGACTTGGTCGTGGCGGTGATGATGGCGCTGGAGGCCTTCTGATACTCCGCCTTGTAGTTCTGGGTGATCACCCGGAACTCCTGCACCGCGTTGAGCGCGAAGGGATTCCCCCGGCTGGCGTCCTGGCCGGCCACCCCGCCCTTGAGGATGTCGTTCTTGTAGCTGGCCCCGTCGATGAAGACGTTGATCTGCTCGGGGCCCTGGGCGCCGGCGCTGATGGTCGTCCGGACATCGCCGGTCCGGTCCCCGCTCAGCCGCACCCCCGGCGCCAGCACGGCGAGCGCCAGAAAGTTGCGGTCCGATTTGGGAAGCGCCTCAACCTGCGCCGGGGTCACGTTGGTGGCCACTTCGGTGGAACGGGTCTCGACCGCCGGCGCCGCCGAAACCGTCAGCTCCTCCAGCTGCACCGCGGAGGCCGCCAGCGAAAAGTTGAGGGTCAGGTCCTGCCCGATCTGGACCTGCACCGTCTGCCCCATCGGCCGGTGGCCGATGTGCCGCACCGCGAGGGCGTACTGGCCCGGAACCAGCCCGGAGAGCGAATAGAATCCGCGGGTATTCGTGGTCGCCATCCGCTCGACCCCGGTCGCGGTATTGCGCGCCCGGACGTCGGCCCCCACGATCGCGGTGCCGCCTTCGGCGGTGACGTAGCCGCGAATGCTGCCGGTGGTGGTCTGGGCCGGGAGCGGATCGGCGCCCAGGACGAAGGCCGCCAGGATGGCGGCCAGCAGAGCTCGGTAAGTCCTCATACAGCGTCCCTCCGAAGGTGGTATGCGGTGCGGGTGTCCTCAGCTGTTTGGGGCGCCGCAGGATCGCCGCACGACCAGAGTTGTCGGCAACGTCTCGCGGCTCACATCAGGTTCCGATCGTCCTTCCAGCAGCGCGAGCAGCCGGGTCGCGGCCCGTTCGCCCAGGGCGCTGATATCGACGTGTACCGACGTCAGCGACGGCTCCACATAGCGGGCCATCGGGATGTCGTCGAACCCGCCGATGGCGATGTCCTCGGGCACCCGCCGCCCCGCGTCCCGGAGCGCAAACAGCGCCCCGATGGCCATGCCGTCGTTGGCGGCGAAGATCGCGGTGGGTGCTTCCGGCAGCTCGAGCAGCGCCCGGGCCCCGGCTACTCCGGCCGCCTCGCTGAAATCGCCGGGGATCTCGAGCTCCGGCGCCAGCGGAAGCCCCGCCTCGGCAAGCGCGGCGCGGTACCCTCTCCGCCGCTCGGCCGCGTCGAAATTCCCCTCGGCACCCCGGATGAGGGCAATCCGCCGGTGCCCCAGCCCGGCCAGATGCCGCACCATGGCCCGGGCGCCTTCGAAGTTCGCGATGATGAGGCTGGGGTGAGGAAGCTGGCTGGGCGCGGAGTTGAGCAGGACCACCGGAAAGCCGGCCGGCAAGCTGCGCCGGGAAAGCTCGCCGGTAAACTCGGGCGACATCAGCACCACCCCGTCCACTCTGCCCCGCATGGCGCGGAGCGCTGCTTCCAGGGACGGTCCCCCATGTCGGGCGCTCGAGATCAGGCAGTGATATCCCCCCTGCTGAACCCGCTGATCGATTCCCCGGATGACTTCGGAAAAGAACTCGCCATAGAGATCGGGCAGCAGCACCCCGATGGTGTGGGTCCGGCTGGTGATGAGACTCCGGGCCCCGGCGTGCGGACTGTAGTGCAGCCGCTCCGCCGCCGCGCGCACCGTGGCACGGGTGCCGGCCGCAACCAAGCCGCTCTGGTTCAGCGCCCGCGAGGCGGTGGCGACGGAAACCCCTGCCGCGCGAGCAACGTCCCTGATGGTCACCAATCGGTGCCTCGGCAGCTGGAAACGTTTACAGTATCACTGCAAACGTTTCCATATTGGGGCCAAAGGTCAATAGCCGGCCTTTTGGAACCGGCCCCCTGCCGCTGCGTAGGGTAAGCTGATGGTCATCTCCCGCCTGGCCCTGCTCGTGGCAGTTTCCGGATCCTGTGGCGGGTCCCCGG
>DATCXX010000098.1:0-4742 GCA_036565615.1 Gemmatimonadales bacterium
GCCGCCGATCCGTATGCGAGATTCCGCATTGCGCCTGAGGCGAAGCGGATCGTCACCTTTCTCCGCAAGGTTCCCGGCGCAATGCCGGCGCTGCCGCTCGAAAGCGACGGGGTGCGCATCCTCGCGGCGCAGGGGGCCGAGGTGTTTTCCGTCTACCTGCCGAACCCGAAGGGCCCGGTCTTCATGACGCTGCTCCAGAAGACCTTCGGAAAGGAACAGACCACCCGCACCTGGCAAACGGTGGCACGAGTCGCCCGATAGGAGAGTGGAGTGAAACGGACGAACCCTCCACCGGCTGATGCTGCTCATCCCGCTGGCGTCCTGGCTGCTGGTGGCGACGCTTCTCATCGTGCCACGCTCATCTTCCGGCTCACGACCCTCTGCGCCCTGAGCGCGGCCGCGGGGGGTGCCCGGCGGGGTGCCGCCACCGTCGCATCCCCCGCTCCCGATCTCCTGGTCACGGTGCGAACCGGCACGGTGTCGGCACCCGACTCGGTCGCTGCCGGCTGGCTGCGGCTCCGGGTCGAGGAGGACGGGAACGGACACATCCTGGTCGTCTTCCGGCTCCCCGAGTCCGCGATAGACAGCGATGTGCCGGGGTTTCTCGCGGCCCTCGACACCGCCCGGGCGACGCCGCCACCGGCGCTCGCGCTGGGAGGGCCGGAGATCGGCGACACCGGAGAGGTCGTGATCCAGTTCACCAGAGGCCGGTACCTGCTGGGATGCGTGACCCGCGGAGGAGACGGACATCGCCACGCGAGCACCGGCGAGGCGAGGACGATCCGGGTGACCGAAGGCGCATCGGCAGCTCCCCGCGCGACGGTGGAAGTCCCCATGACCGAGTTCGCCTACGTTGTCCCGGAGCGGTGGACGGCCGGGTCCCATATGCTCCGGGTGGAGAACCGGGGCCGGCAGGATCATCAGCTGCGACTGGCCCGGCTCCGTGCCGGGTCGACCGTCACGGCCTGGATGAATGCCGAGAAGCCTAACGAGCACGCCGTGCCGGTTGCGGGCGTCGCGCGAATGGGCCCCGGCACGGTGGCCTATCTTCCGGTGGAGCTCATCCCCGGCAGATACATCCTGTTCTGTCTCGTCCCCGACCCGGCAACGGGACGCCCCCACGTCACAATGGGCATGCTGCGCTCGATCCAGATAGACTAGGTAGACCCCTCCTCCGGAGCGTCATATGCGCTGCCTCACCGCATCCCTCGGGACGGTCCTTTTCCTCTTCGCGACTTCTCAGGCGCCGGCCCAGGAGGCGCGCCGCTACATCGTGCCGCGCACCCCCGCCGACACCGCCCTCACCCCGTTCAGTGGCGCGGTGCTGGTCGGCAACACCCTCTACCTGTCGGGCAAGATCGGGCTGACACCGGATCGCAAGGTGCCCGGCTCCGCCGCCGAAGAGGCCCGCATTGTCCTCGACGACGTGAAGGCCACCCTCACCGCGGCGGGGATGACCATGGACGACCTGGTGTCGGTGCAGATCTTCTGCTCCGATGTGTCGCACTACGATGCCTTCAACCGGGTCTACCGCACCTACTTCACCAGGGAATTCCCGGCCCGGGCATTCATCGGTTCCGGCGCCCTGCTCTTCGGCGCCCGGTTCGAGGTCCAGGCGATCGCCGTGAAGCGATGAACCCGCTGCTTGCCAAAATGCTGCTGCTGGCCTGCCTGGTTCCCTCCCGCACCGGCGCCCAGACGCCTTCCGACGAAGCCCTGATCCGGCAGGCCAGAGCCGCCTCGAACCGGGCCGTCGCCCGCCACGACGTTCCCGCGATCGTGGCCTTCCTGGCCGACGAGTTCCAGGTGTCGGCGTCGAACGGATCGTTCATGCGGGGGCGGGAGGAGATGGGCAACGCCTTCGCGGCCCGGTTCGCCGAATTCCCCGATGCCGTATATGTCCGGACCCCGGACGTGGTGGAGGTGAATCCGGCCGGCACGGTGGCGGCCGAGACCGGACGCTGGATCGGAAGCTGGACGACCCCCGGAGGCCCTTTTCGCACCGGCGGACGTTATGCCGCCTCCTGGCGGAAGATCGACGGCCGCTGGCTGATCCATTCGGAGCTCTTCGTGCCCCTGTTCTGCAGCGGGCCGGGCTGCGGCCGATCGAGTCGATGATTGTCCACCTGATCGACGGCACCTACGAGCTGTTCCGCCAGTACTACGGCCGGCTCAAGATCAAGACCGGCAAGCCCCGTCCGCTCGGCGCCGCCGCCGGGGTGCTGCACTCGGTTCTCGAGATGTTCGAGACCGGTGCGACCCACCTTGGGGTGGCGACCGATCACGTGATCGAGTCGTTCCGCAACGAGCTCTGGCCGGACTACAAGACCGGCGAAGGCATCGACCGGGGCCTGCGGATCCAGTTCACTCCGCTGGAGGAGGCGCTCGCCGCCATGGGCGTCGCGGTCTGGCCGATGGTCGAGCTGGAGGCCGATGACGCGCTGGCGTCGGCGGCCCGGCTGGCTTCGGAGGATCCCCGGGTGGAGAAGGTGTGCATCTGGGCCAATGACAAGGATCTGGCGCAGTGCGTCCGGGGCGACCGGGTGGTGCAGGTGGACCGGAAGGCGAAACAGATCCGCAACGAAGACGGGGTCCGCGCCAAGTTCGGCGTAGGACCGGAGCTGATTCCGGATTACCTGGCGCTGGTGGGCGACGCCCAGGACGGCTATCCCGGCCTGCCGGGCATCGGGGCGGCCACGGCCGCGCGAATGCTCAAGCGGTATGGACCGATCGAGGAGTTTCCACCCGAAGCGCTGGGGGATCGACGGCAGCAGGCGCTATTGTTCAAGGACCTGGCCACCCTGCGGACCGATGCGCCGCTGTTCCGGGACGTGGACGAGCTGCGCTGGAGCGGTGCGACGGCAGAGTTCACCGCGTGGGGGGAGCGCATGGGTGACCCGAACCTGGTCGTGCGGTCGGTCCGGGCCATCAGCTAGCGAGCGGCATTTGATCATTCTCGCGCGAGCTGCCGCGTACTCGACGCTCTTTATCGGGGTGCTTCTCATCCTGCTGCCGGGCCGGATCCTGGCATGGTCAGGGATGACGCGACCGGCCACGTTCGGCCCGCCTGACCTTGCCGGGGCCGGTCTGACCGGGCTCGCGGGGGCGCTCGCCTTGTGGTGCATTGGCACGTTCGTGGTGGTCGGGAAAGGCACCCCGGCCCCGTTCGATCCCCCCCGCCGACTGGTCGTTCGTGGCCCCTACCGCTTCGTCCGAAATCCGATGTATCTCGGCGCGGGACTCGCGATCTGGGGAGCGGCACTGGTGTATCGATCGCTCGCCCTCTTCAGTTATGGCGCCGTGTTTTTGCTGGCCATGCATGCCCTGGTCGTGGCCTATGAGGAGCCGACTCTCGAACGTGCCTTCGGCGAGGAATACGCGGCCTATCGTCTGCGGGTGCCACGCTGGCTGCCCCACTTCGGAGCGGGGCTCTGGAGGAGTCCGGAACGGTCATGAAACCGAAAAACCTCGGGTCCCAGACCACGACGGCCGCCAGACTGCGCACGGTGACCCCGGTGTTCCTGGTCGGCGACATTGCCGCGACGATGCGCTGGTATCGGGAAGCCCTGGGCTTCGAGGCCGACGCGGTGCCCAGGACCCCGCCCCATGCCTTCTGCATTCTCAGGAGAGACGACGTCGAGATTTTTCTCCAGCAGCTGACCGGATATCGGCGGCCGGATCTGTACGACGAGCGGGCGGGCGGCGTCTGGAATGCCTACCTGCACACCGAAGACGTTCGCGCCCTGTACGAGGCCGTCAAGGGGAGGCCGGACGTGACCGTGATCCAGCCGCTCCATCGCCAGCCCTACCGGCAGACCGAGTTCGAGATCCGGGACCCCAACGGCTATGTCCTGGTGTTTGCGGAGCCCTGGTAGTCACTCCCAGCGCGCCCTGCTCGGCGCGGCGTCTGAGGAGACCACAGACTACGCAGATGACACAGATTCCGACAAAAGCGTTGGGCCTCGAGGTACGATCGGCGCGTCGTGCCAACGCTCAATCTGTGTGAACCGGTGTCATCTGTGGACCCCTCAAGCCAAACCCACCGCAGTCGGAGTACCACCGCGGTGGATGATCTGCATAGATGCCGGCACCGGCCCAGTCGTTGGAGTCGGCCCTACTCCGAGCGCAGCATGTTCACCGGAGACGTGGCGGCCGCGCGGCGCGCCGGGATGAGGCACGCCAGGATCGCCACCAGCGAGAGCAGCACCGCGGCGGCTGCGGTCATGGCGGTGGAGCTCCAGTTGCCGCCCAGCATTCCGCTGATCACGCGCAGCGCGCCGACCCCGAGCAGCACCCCGAGGGTCCCGCCGATCAGCGCGAGCCGGAGGCCGTAGCCCAGAACCATGCGGGTGATGTTCCCTGCCCTGGCGCCGAGCGCAATTCGAATCCCGAATTCACGGGTGCGGCCCGCCATCACGTACGCCACCACACCGTAGAGGCCCAGCGCCGCGAGCAGGAGCGCGAGCAGTCCGATCACCATCACCGTGTCGCTTACCGCCCGGGTGAGCGTCAGCGACTCCTGCAGGACTTCCTCCATCGAGTCGAGCCGGGACAGGGAGAGCGGGATGCCGCCCTCCGCCATCGCCCCCCGGACCAAAAGCCGGAGCAGCTCCGGATCGCCCCCGGTGCGGATCAGCACCGTATTCCCGCCCCAGCCGCCGCGCTGGACCACGTACATCGGCACCGGCGCCTCGGCCAGGGAGCGAAAGCGGGCGTCGGCGGCGATGCCGATGACCTCGGCA
>DATCXX010000101.1:0-7326 GCA_036565615.1 Gemmatimonadales bacterium
CCCGCCGATATGGGTGACGCGGGCGCCGAGGGCACGCTGATACCCCGGAGCAGCGCCGAGGACCCGCAGCTCGGAGCCGAACCAGTACACCCCGATCGGGTACAGGGTGAAGTACTGGGGCAGCCGCACCCCGGTGTGCCCGTCCCCCACCAGTGCGGTGATCTGGGTCATTCGAACGATGATCTGATGGGGTCGCAGCGAAGGAATCGCCGAGTCCAGCGACCGCACCGCAGCGGAGAACTGCGCCCGGGACACGCTGTGAAACAGATTCTTGTGCCGCTGCTCGAGCTCCCGGGCAAAATACTGGAGGTCCTCCCGCCAGCGTTCGCTGCTGAGGACCGGCGCCTGGGCCGGCGGTTGCGCGGCGCAGGTGACCGACACGAACCCGCAGCAGAGGAGCATTCCCGCGAGCCCCCACCACCCTCTCCGCCTCATGACCAACTCCTCGAGCCAGGGACCGTCTCCGCCAGTATGGCCCGGCCCGGCCCGGCGGTCTTGAACAGAAACGACGGTCTTTGACTGGATCAGCGGGCGGCGAACCTGCTCCGAAATTGTGCGGGGGTAAGCCCGGTGTGTTTCTTGAACACCCGGGAGAAGTGGGCCTGGTCGGCGAACCCCGCCGAGAGGGCAATCTGGGCCAGGGACCGCCCGGTGGTCGCGAGCAGGCGCGACGCATGCTCCACCCGCAGCCGGCGCTGATACTCGGCGAGCGAGCAGCGGAAATGCCGGCGGAAGGCCCGAACCAGGCGCACCGGGTGCACGCCGACCTCACCGGCAATGGCCCCCACCGTCATCGTGTCGGTGAACCGGTCGTGCACCAGGTCTTTGGCATTGCGGAGCCAGCCCGGCGCCCGGGACTCGGGCCGGTCCTCCCACTGTCGCACGAATTCCGCGAGGAGCTCGAGGGTGAGGCCTTCGACCGCCAGCGGCGACATCCCGTCCGGGTGGCGGAATTCCTTGTACACCCGGATGGCCAGGGGCGCGAGCTCGCCCTCGGCCGGAGCCCGGGGACGCTCGAGGGCGGCACCGCAGGCCGCGAGCTGGCCGGTCCACGGTGCCGAGAATTCGACCAGAAAGCACCGGCCCCCCGCACGATGGAACGCGTTGCCGTGAATCTCACCGGCGGGGGTGAAGACGACGCTGCCGGTGCGGAGCTCGCAGTCCCTGCGCCCGGAGTACTCGGTGAGGTCGCCTTCGAGCACCACATAAAATGAGGGCAGGTCATGGGCGTGCCGGGGGATCCGGAACAGGGGCGGGTGGCAGGTCTCGGTCCCGAGCAGGCCGGCCATCTCCTGCTCGCGAAGGTGGTAGCGCCGCAATCCCCGGGCTCGCGCGGGATCGTCCTCGTAGTACCGGGCGCGCAGATGCCTGAAGGGTGCCGCCATCGCCCCCACCGCTGACTGATTACGACGCTTCCCGCACGTCGACCTTGCCGTCCGGGAGAGTGCAGTACCACGCCCGCTCCACGGTCACGGATTCCACCGGATAGAGGAGTCCTCCCTGGCGGAGGATGTCGGCGAGCCGGACCTCGACCTCCACCCGATCCTGCGAGGACCGAACCTTGTCCGGAGCGGCCCGCAGGGTCCGCAGCTCCATCGTCTCCTGCCAATTGGGCGAGGCCGACTCGGCAAACGCGAGGCCGGGGCCCACCCGGTCCGCCTGCACCACGTATCCCGGCCCGTAGACATCGACCACCGATTCGCTGGGATTCGCATTCGCGGCGAGACTGTACACCCCCGGCTGCCCGGTGGGGACGAGCGACTCGCGCATCGCCTCGCGGTACAATCGCGCATCGCCGTCCAGGCTATGCTCCTCGAGGAGCTTGCTGAGGGTCGCCTGGGTCGCTTCGTCCCGCTGAATGGTCATCGTGGACTCGGGCAAGGGGGTTGGAGTGTCGAGGTGATTTCCCTCCCAAGGATAGCGCGCGGACAGGTCGGCGGGCAATCCGGATGGGAGGGTGGACGCGGAGCTGCTCACCCCCCCTGACGCAACGCTCCCGGCGGGGGACGAGTCCAATCAGGGCTATGCGCCTTCTTGCGGCGTGGGTTCTGATACACTGGTCGGTCCCGGCAGCGGCCCTGGCACAGGCCGACGGACGGGTTCAGCTCCGCGTCGATACCTCCGAAGCGGTGGCGGTGCTGGCGATTGTCGCCATGCGTCAGGCCGGCCAGCCGGTCCCCGACAGCGCGTGAAAAACCTCGGCCTGGCCGAGTCCGAGGACGCGGTCTACGATCAGTTCAATCGCGACCGGGACAGAACCCTCCACCTGGTGGTGCGCTCCAGTGCCGGGGCCACCGCGGCGCTCCGGGGGCTCTCCGGGCTGGTGCGCTCGCTCGATCCCGAGCTCCCGCTCACCGAATCGATCCTGGCCGCGAAACTCGACGATTCACTGGATGATCCCCGGCGCTGGACCGTGATGCTCGGCGCCTTTGCCGCGGTCGGCCTGGCCCTCGCGGCCCTGGGCATCTTCGGGCTCATGTCCTACGTGGTGCGGCAGCGCCGCCGGGAAATCGGAGTCCGGCTGGCGCTGGGCGCCGAGCCGGCCGCGGTCACCCGATTGATCGTCGCCCGGGGGGTGCGCCATGCCGCGATCGGCAGCGCCATCGGACTGGTGGTGACCCTGGCGCTGGTCGGGCGGCTCCACACCCTGCTGTTCGGAGTGAGCCCCACCGACCTCGGCACCATCACCGCCGTGGCGGCGCTCCTGCTCGGGGTCGCCCTGTTCGCCTCCTGGCTCCCCGGCCACCGGGCCGGCAAGATCCGGCCGATCGAAGCGATCAGCGCGGAGTAGCCTCTCGCTCAGGGGTTGACACTCACGTTGACGGAGGCCTGATGGCCCCCGTCACGAGTGGAGGCCGTGATAAACACGCCGACGCCAGCAGCCTTCGCGGTGACCAGGCCCGCCGCACTGACCGAAGCCACACCGGAGTCACTGGATTCCCAGACGATCGCCTGGTCGGTCGCATTGACCGGGAAGACCGTCGCACGCAATTGGCGGGTCTCGCCGATCGCAAGAAGCTGAACCGATTGGGGCGTGACCCTCACCGCTTGCACCGACACCGTGGGCGCCGGCCGGTCTGGTTCGCTGGGCTGACCCGGGTTGTCACAGCCGTACACGCTCAGGATCAGGGCGAGCATGGCGTTTCGAGCAGTGGATCGCATCAGGTCTTCCCATGGGATCGTCGGTGGAGGTTGCGCGGGCATCGGCGCATTCTGGACTGGGCGGGCAATCCCGGCAATGACTGATCGTCCGGACTTCCTGCTCGCTGGAGGGGATCAGCGCGGACTGGCGGCCCCGGGGAGCGGAGCCGAGCCCAGCACGAAGGCATCGAGGAACTCGCGGGCCCAGGGCGAGGATTCGAGGGTCCCGGCGCCCAGCGGGTAGGGCGACGAGAGGCCGTCGGTATTGGCAAGCAGGATGAAGGTGAGCTGCCGCTCGGGAACCTTGAGGATGAGCGAGGAGTTCGCGGTCCAGAGCCCGTACTGCCAGACCACCCGCACCCCCCGGTACCGGGTGGAGAACCACCCCAGCCCATAGGGCAGCGTGTCCCCGGCCGGATTCACCGCGGGAGTAAACGCCAGCGCCTTGGTCTCGGCCCGCAGGAGGTCGTTGCGGTCCAGGGCCATCGAGAAGGCCGCAACGTCCAGGGCGGACGCGGTGAGGCCGGCGGCGCTGCTGAACAGGCTCGGATAGGCGGTGGGAGTATAGCCGCCTCCCGACGGAGTGTAGCCCCTGGCCATGCCGGCTTCGAATGCCGCCCGGTCGAGCCCGGTCACCGTAAATGCCGTGGACTGCGGGTTAGGGGCGGTACGGCGGAGTCCGAGCCGCGCGATGATCCGCGCCTGAAGCGCCTCGGCGAACGACATCCCCGCCCCTCCGGCGATGACCGCATCCAGCAGGGCAAAGCGGTCCCCGTTGTAGCGGAAACTCGTTCCGGGGACCCCCTCCGACGTGTGGCTCAGGAGGTGCCGCACCAGGATCACCCCCGGGCCGGGCAGCGTCACCCCGTACTTCGAGACCGGGTCGTCGAGCGAAATGCGGCCTTCCTCGACCAGCCCCATCAGCACGGTCGAGGCGAACGGCTTGGTGAGGGAGGCGAGGTGGTAGATCGTGCTGTCGGTCGGGGGACGGCCGCCGGCAAGGTCGGCGAGGCCGAAGTGCCGGATCCAGACCACCTCCTGATTCCGGGCAATCACCGCCGTGACGGCGGCAATGCGGGAGTCGGTCCGGAACTGCTCGAGGCGCTCCTCGAATTGGGGGATCGAGTCCGAGGGCCGGCTCATCCCGGCGCCGCAGCCCAGGACCAGCAGGGCGAGACCGGAGCAAGCCGCCCTGGATGGATGGTTCCGCGGTCTGCTGACGGTGAGCGAAGGAGTCGGCATCATACCATCGGAAGATACTGCATCAGGCGGGTCGAGCAGGGCGCGACCACCGGAGCCCCCCAACCAGGCTCCGGCGGCCTCGCTTCCCCAAGCGGCTAGAGTTGCAGCGCGGCGCGAATCCGCTCGAGGTGGTGGTAGCTGTGCCGGACCGCGTGATCCTCCAGCATGAACTGACAGGTGAGTGGCGCTTCGGCGTTGAGGGACACCGGAGCGGCCCGATCGAGCTCCGCGTCGCCGAGCGCCCGGATCGCCGCGGCGGCGGCCGCGCTGTTCTTGCGGAGCAACGCCACGGCGACCTCCCGGGTGACCGCATCAAACTCCGCGGCGTGGGCGGCATTCATCCGGTGCACGTCGTCCCAGGTCACCCCGGTCACCGGCTTGCCTCCGGCGAGGATCTCGGCCAACTGGATCTCCAGCGGGTACATGGTGGCGACATGGTGCACCACGACGCCGATCTTCCGCCCGTCCCCGGGAAGCCGGCTGTTCCACTGCCCATCGGTCAGCGCGCTCGCCAGGGTGGCGAGATTGCCGGCACCCTGCTCCAGGCGCTCGGCAAGGGCGTTCGCACGCTGGCTCATCAGGCACCCCTCATTTCCACCGGCGCCCCGACCGTGCAGGAGACCCGGGGGTTCCAGTCGGAAAAGATCCCGGTGGGATTCTCCCGGTACAGCCACACATGGAGCGCCCAGACCCCGAACTCCTCGTTCCGCTTGAACGTCTGCCCCATCAGCGTCGGAGGAGCCTCGGCGGTCCAGGCGGCGAACGGCACGATGTACTCGACCGCGACCAGCTCCCGAACCCCGTCGGCCTGGGGCTCGTAGAGGAGCACCTCGGGCCGCTCCAGCTCGACCGTCCCGTTGGTCCGGTCCGGGTTGCCGATGTGAAACCCCATGCCGCCCAGCGTGGGGTCGGACATGCAGCCGGTCAACTGGAGGGTGTACCCGGCGGCGAGTGCCGACGTCACTTCGGCAAAGCCCTGGGTGGCGCTCCGGAGCAGCGCCAGCTCGTCCTGATAGGGCTCGGTCACCCCCTTGCAGCCGGTCGCGGCCGCGCTCCCGACCACGGCGGCCAGCAGCAGCCGCATTCCTGAAAACCACGACATCTTCATTTCCTTTCGAGACGTTAGGGTCAGGCGACGCGCGCTTGCGCGTCGCGGTCCTCGGCATCGCCAACCTCGAAGGCGACTAACACGCACTTCGTGATGCGCGGGTCCATTCTGCACCTGACGAAGGATTCGCTCAATGACTGGAAGTCCCGACTTCCTGCTTCTGCGTCGGGCCGAGCCGGGGGCGCTGGGGGTGGGACAGGCGGCGCCCCTCGCGCCAGGCGCCGGGGGCGAGCCCGGTGGCCTTCTTGAACGCGCGACTGAAGGCGGCCTCGGAGTCGTAGCCGACCTCACTGCCGATGGCCGCGATCTTGCCCCCGCCGTGGGCCAGGCGATTGGCCGCGACCTGCATTCTCCATCGGGTCAGGTACTGCATCGGCGGTTGACCCACCAGGTCCGCGAACCGCTTGGCCAGGCCGGACCGGGAGGTGGCGCCTTCCCGGGCCAGCGCGGTGAGGGACCACGAATGGTCGGGCCGCCCATGAATCACCGCCAGCACGCGGCCCACCACCTCGTCGCGGAGGCCGGCGAGCCAGCCGGTCTGTCCCGGCGGGAGGTTCTCCAGATAGCGGCGCACCACCTCGATGAACATCACCTCGGCAAGCCGGGTGAGCACGCACGCCGCACCCGCCCTGCCCAGCCGGGATTCTTCGGTCACCTGCCGGGTGAAAGCGCCGAGCCAGGCACTCGACAGTCCGCGCATGTGGAGGCGGCGGGGAAGCGAGGCGAGCAGGGGGTTGAAGGGGCGCCGGTCGCACCCGAGGAATCCGCAGACGAGCGACGTGCTGCGGGAGCCCTTCCCGCCGAGAATGACGGTCTCGGGGTAGCGGCCGGCCGGGCTGCTCTGGACCTCCGGACCCGCCTTGACGCGGTTTCCGCTCGCCATCACGTGCGCGTCGCCTTGCGGAAACACGATGACGTCGCCGGGAGCGAGCTCGACGGCCTCCTCGCCCACCAGGCCTCCGAAACAGCGGCCTTCCGTCAGGATGTGATAGGAGATCAGGTGTTCGGCCTGGGGCATGATTCGGGGGGAGAGCTGCCGGGCCGCCACCGTTTCGACCCTCCAGGCTCCCGTGGCCTCGACCGCGTAGAAGTAGGCGCCGTCGAGGCGCACCATTCGCAACACATCCGAGAGCGGGTCCATCAGGTGCAAGCGTCGAGCAGCGCAGGAGTCCGGCCTTCGGCGGCCTCGACCAGCGCGGCGAGGGCTCCCTGCACGACCCGGACCACCTCCGGGTTCGCCAGGATGCCCGCGGCATGGGCATGCCGGCCGGCCAGCGGAACCGGAACACAGGCTCCGGCGACGACATCGGCGCACAGGGTACGAACCACCTCGATCAGCGCCTCGTGCGCGTGGGTGGAACGCGGTGACGCATTCAGGACTCCGATCGGCTTGGCCACGATTTCGACACCGCTCACCAGCCAGTCCAGCGCGTTCTTGAGGGCGCCGGGAATCCCGTGCGCATATTCCGGGCTGCAAATCAGCAGCCCGTCGGCCGAGGCCACCTGGGCTCGCAGTATCGTGACGGCGGGCGGAGCCGGCGTCCGGTCGAGATCGGGATTGAAGTGCGGCAGGGCGCCGAGCCCATTGAAGGGGACGATCCGCATGCCGGGCGGGGCCAGCAACGCCGCGGCCCGCAGCAGCTCCGTATTGCTGGAGCCGCTCCGGAGGCTGCCCGAAACGGCGAGAATCCTGAGAGCTCGAGGAATGCGCGGCATCAGCGCAGCGGCAACCCCGCGGGGCGGGGCCAGAAGGCAAGGCTCCAGAACAGGCTGTGCCCGGAGACGTCGAGACGGGTGCTCGGTGCCGTCGCCCCGCTCGCGGTGAGGCTCGCCGC
>DATCXX010000104.1:0-3670 GCA_036565615.1 Gemmatimonadales bacterium
TGCCGCAGTCGCGCCTCGCTGGAGCCGGAGAGGGCGGTGTTCAGGCTGACGTACAAGGCCACGCCCAGCACCACCAGGGTCAGCAGCGTCGCCGAGATCAGCCCCCCGATCACTACCGTGGCCAGCGGCTTCTGCACCTCGGCACCCGAGCTGGTCGAAAGGGCCATCGGGAGGAAGCCGACACTCGCCACCAGGGCGGTCACCAGCACCGGACGGAGCCGCATCAGCGCGCCGGCCCGCACCGCATCGTCCAACGAGCTTCCTGCCGCCCGAAGCTGGTTGACCGTCGAAATCAGCACCAGCCCGTTGAGGATCGCCACCCCGAACACCGCGATCATGCCGACCGCGGCGCTGAGGTTGAGATGCATGCCGCGAAGCCAGAGTGCGGCGATCCCTCCCACCAGGGCAAACGGCACGTTGAGCATGACGAGCAGCGCGTGACGGATCACGCCGAAACTCGCATACAGAAGTCCCGCAATCAGCAGCAGGACCACGGGAACGATGAGCAGCAACCTCCGGGTGGCGCGTTGCTGGTTCTCGAACTGGCCGCCGTAATCGACGTAGTACCCCGGCGGCAGCGTCAGCTCGGCGCCGAGAACCCGCTCGACCTCCGCCGCGAATCCACCCAGGTCCCGGCCCCGCACGTTGGCCTGGACGACGACGTAGCGCTGACCTCCCTCGTGCTCGATGACCTCCGGCCCTTCGACGGTCCGCAGGCTCGCGACCTGGGAAAGCGTCACCGTGCCGCCGGCGGGGGTGCGCAACAGGATCCGGCCGATCGCCTCGGGCGTGGAGCGATAGGCCGGCTCCAGGCGGACCACGATCGGATAGCGGCGCCGTCCTTCGATGACCTCCGACACCGGGGTCCCTCCCACCCCGCCGGCCACGGCGGCCTGGACGTCCGCCACGCTGAGGCCGTAGCGCGCCATCGCGGCCCGGTCGAGCCCGACTTCGAGCTGCATCGCGCCCTGGCTCACTCCCACCGAGACGTCCTCCGCGCCGCGGATGCCGCTCACCAGGCCGTCGACCGTTTCTGCCGCGGCCTGCAGCAGCTCGAGGCTGTCGCCGAAAAGCTTGATACCCAGGTCGGTCTTCACGCCCGAGATCACCTCGCCCAGCCGCATCCGCATCGGGGCGCTGAATTCATATTCCAGCCCGGGAATCTCGGCCAGCGCCGAGTCCATCCCGGCGATCACCTCATCGAGCGACCCGGCGCGCCACTCGCTTCTGGGTTTGAAGAGGACATACGAATCGGACTGATTCAGAGCCATGGTCTCGGTTGCCTCCTGGGGCCGCCCCAGATTGGTCACCACACTCCGGACCTCGGGAAAGCTCTGCAGGGTGCGTTCGATCTGGGTGGACACCGCCGTTCCATAGGCCAGCCCGGCGCTCGGAATCCGCCGGCTCTCGATCAGCAGGTAGCCCTCATCGAGCTTGGGCATGAATTCGCTGCCCAGATAAGGGACCGAGACCAGCGCTGCAGCCAGGAGCGCGCCGGCGCCCGCCGTCACCCGGCCCGGATGGGCGAGCGCGCGGTCGAGCACCCGCCGGTAGCGTTCTTTGAGCGTAGTAAACCATCCCGCCTCGCCCTGGTGCCGCGACGACGGGGTGTCAGCCGGTCCGAACAGGTAGGACGCGGCGGCGGGAACGAAGGACAGCGCGAGCAACAGGGACACCAGGATGGCGGCGCAGACGGTGAACGCCATCGGGACGAACATCTTGCGCTCGAGGCCTTCCAGCGCGGTGAGCGGCGCATAGACCGCCACGATGATCACGATCCCGAAGGCGACCGGCCGCCCCACTTCCACCGCGGCATCGAGCACGGTACGGCGGCGCAGAATGTTCTCCACCAGGACCACCGACGCGTCCACGATGAGCCCGAAATCGAGGGCGCCCAGGCTCATCAGGTTGGCGCTCATGCCGAATTGCTGCATCGCCAGGAACGCACCCAGCAGGGACAGCGGGATCACCGAGGCCGTGAGCAGCGAGGCGCGCAGATTGCGCAGGAAGAGCAGCAGCACCGCGACCACCAGCAGGCCGCCCTCGATCAGGTTCCGGAACACCGTCCGGGTGGTCCGGGCGACCACGTCCCCCTGACTGTAGAACGGCCGGACCCGAATACCCTCGGGCAGCAGCGGCTGGATCTCCTCGAGCTTCCGCACCACCCGGTCCGCGACCTCGCGCCCGTTGGACCCCTTGAGCATCAGGATGGTCGCCGAGAGCGCCTCCCCGCGGGTATCCCGGGTGACCGCGCCATAACGGAGCGCCGGGCCGAGCGTGACCCGGGCCAGATCCCGGACGTGGACCGGGGTTCCTCCTCTGGTCGCGACCACCGTGAGCCCGATGCCGGTGGTGTCGGTCACCCGCCCCAGTCCGCGCAGGGTCAGCCGGTCACCCCGGTCCTCGAGATAGCCGCCGCCGAAATTCGTGTTGTTGCGGGCCAGCGCCTCTTCCACCTCCTGAACGGTGAGATCGAATCCCGCCAGCTTGACCGGATCCACCTGCACCTCGAATTGCTGCCGCATGCCTCCCCAGCTGTTGACGTCCGCCACCCCGGGGATGGTGCGCAACAGGGGCCGGAGGATGTACTCCTGGGCGTTGCTGAGCGCGAGCAGCCTCATGGTATCGGTCGCGCCGGGTGCGGCCGAGCTGTCGGTCCATTCGACCAGGTACTGAAGAATCTCCCCCATGGCCGTGGCGGGCGGCCCCAGCATGGCTTCGGCCCCCTCGGGGAGCGTCCCCATTGCGTCCTGCATCCGCTGCTGGACCAGGGCGCGGGCAAAGTACAGATCAACGCCATCCTCGAAGCCCACCGTGACGACCGAGAGCGCGTCCTTCGAGATCGAGCGCACCTCGGTAGTCCGGGGCAGCCCGAGCATCGCCACTTCCATGGGATAGGTGACCTGCTGCTCCACCTCGACCGGGGAAAGCCCCGGCATAGTGGTCATGACCAGGACCTGATTGGGGGTCAGGTCGGGAAAGGCATCGGTGGTGAGGGTCGCGAAGGCCCGGATCCCCAGCGCGGCGAGGAGCGCGGTTGCGGCGATCACCAGCCGGCGGTGGCGGATCGCGGCGCCGATGAGGCCGTCGATGGGATGCACCATGCTACATCTCCATCTTCGGCATCGAGGCCTTCTTCAATTCGGCTTTGACCGCGAAGGCACCCGCCACGACGACCAGATCGCCCACGGCGATCCCGCTGGTGACCGCGACCCGGTGTTCGGATCGCGCGCCCAGCACGACCCGGCGCGCCATCAGGTGGGCGCCTCCCTTCTCATCCGGCATCGCCACGAATACCGTGGGAGCGCCATCCACCAGCTGCACCGCGGAGTCCGGCAGCACGATCACATCGGAAGCGTTCCGGTCGTCTGCCGCGGCCGGGAGCAGGGCCGTGGCGAGCATGGCGGACTTGAGCCGGCCGCTCGCATTCGAAACGGTCGCTCGGGCGGCGAGCGTCCGGGTCGCCGCATCCAGGCCCGCACCCACCGCGGTGATCCGCGCGGTCAGGGTTTCCGCCGGCAGCGCCGGAACCACGAAACGGAGCGCGGTGCCCCGGCGGAGTCCGGCGGTCAGCGCCTCGGGAGCCTGGATCTCGAGCCAGAGCGTGGCGGGATCGGTAATGACCAGGAGCGGCGCGCCGGCATCGACCACGGCGCCTGGAACCGCCAGG
>DATCXX010000128.1:0-2624 GCA_036565615.1 Gemmatimonadales bacterium
GCGGCGAGCAACGCCGCCTGCCCGGTGCTCAAATCCCTGGCCGAGCCGCCAAAATAGAGCCCGGCGGCCGCTTCGACTCCCACAGCACCCTGCCCCAGCGGGACCCGGTTGAGGTACTCCTCGAGAATCTCCTGCTTGGACAGGTGGGCGTCGAGCCGCAGCGCCCAGAGTCCCTGGGCCAGCTTGCCCGGAAGGGTCCGGGGCAGCGGCCGGAGCAGCCGGGCCAGCTGCATCGGAATGGTCGAGGCACCCGATACGATCCGGCCCGCCCGGAGGTCCGCCACCAGCGCGCGGGCCAGGGCCCGGGGATCGACCCCCGGATGCTCGTAGAAGCGGCGGTCCTCCGCCGCGACGAAGGCCACCAGAATCTCCGGATCGATCTCTTCGAGCGAGAGCCAGCGGGACAGCGAGCCCTCGGCGGTGCGGGTGGTGCGGAGCGGCGCGCCGGCGCGATCGGTGAGGTCGAGCGTCGCAAGCGCCGGCCGGGCCAGCAGCCCCTCGGGAAGCGGGAGCAGCACGAACACGGCGGCGGCGCCCGCAATCAGCAGGAAGCCGGTGCCACAAGCGAGCCGCGCGCGCCGCAGCGTCACGGCGCCCTCGCCCGCACGGTGAAGACCCCGCCATCGCTCCGGCCGTACACCGCCGGGTTGTACATCTCTTCGGCATGCACCGGCGGCCGTACGAAGACTCCGGGCGTGGTGGCGCGGGCGATGTAGCTCGCGGTCCAGGCCCCCTTCCAGAGCGCGCGGGCCGAGTAGACCACCCGGTCGTCTCGCAGCTCGCGGTGATCGAAGGGAGACCACCACCCTCCGTCCCAGGTTCCGAAGTCCCAGACCTCCCTCCGAAGCTCACCGGTATCACCGCGGTCTCCCTCGCGATCCTCCCGGCCTTCGGTGGTGTCGGCGGCGCCGGGCCCGGGAAGCCCGCCGACGGTGCGCAGGCTCAAATCGATCGCTTCGAGGCCGGCGGGCAGGCCGTCATCCACCACCACGAAGGCGCGGTCTTCGGGGACCGTCACCCGGATCCGCACCCGGACCAGATCGCCCTCGGTGACTTCGACGACCGGCCGGCCGGTTTCGTAGCTCTCATACCACCGCTCCACCACCATCCCGCGGTAGTCGGGCCGGGTGGGGATCTCGCGGGGAATCTGGGTGACGGTCAGCGCGTAATACCCGGGCGCGGCCTCGCCCGCGCGATTCACCAGCCGGAGCTGAAGCACGCCGCTGTCGCCCTGCTGGGTGACCATGCCGGTGAGCGCGACGCTGGAGTCCCGCGCGATGAGCACCCGCCCGCCGCCGCGCACTTCGACCATCGGCTGCCCCGCGGGAGGGAAGTGGCGCAGCCAGGCATTCACGGCCCGGACCGCGGCGGCATAGTCCTGGGTGTTCCACCAGCCCCGGTCGCGCTGGCGCACCCGCGAGACCACGGTCTCGAACAACGGCACGACCAGAGGATGCGACGGATCCACCGCGAGGGTGGCCTCGAGCAGCAGCGCCGAGGGACGCACCAGCGACTTGAAATAGAAGCGGCTGATCAGGGAATCCGGCACCGAGACGGTTCGGCCCTGCAGAGTGACCGATCGCCACACCGGATCCAGCAGCCGCCGGGCCGAGGCGAGATCGTTGCCCCGGGCCAGCAGGGTGGCGAGGGTGAGCCGGGACTCCGGGGCCAGCAACGCCGCCTGCCGGAGCAGGTCGTTCTCCAGGGAGCGATCCCGCCGTCCCGCCCGGCTCAGGTATTCGGCCACGGCCAGACGTTCGGTGAGCCGGGCCCGCACCTCGTTCTCTCCCAGGGAGACCGCCAGGAACACCGGCTGGCTCTGCCTGAGCGACTCGCGGAGGAATTCGGCGATGCCCGCGAGCACCGTATCCCGGACGGCGAATCCCGCGGCGCGGGCGTCGAGCAGGACCCCGCCGGCGTGCGCGGTGAGCCAGGGTGAGGTCCAGTCGGTGGCGCTCCACATCCCGATCCCGCCGTTGGGCCGCTGGCGCCGGATCAGAATGTCCAGCGCGTTGAGGATGTCCCGGCGCAGCGCCAGGGTGTCCCCGGCGTCCGCCCCGGCCAGCCGGCGGGCCCGGTAGAGCGCCAGCATTGGAGTGAGCGCGCTGGCGACCTGCTCCGAGCAGTAATAGGGATAGACCCGGTACCAGGTCGCGTAGGACTTGAGCAGCGCCACCGGGGAGGAGCCGACGCTCAGGGTCAGCCTGCTGCGGGCCAGGTCGAGCCCGGCCGGCAGCACGAAGGCCGCGGAGGCAGAGTCGCGCACGATGCCCGAGATCACGTCCGCGGCGGCGCGCCCGGGAGGCCGGACCGGGATCTTCACCTGCACCGCGTCGCTGTCCCGAGCGCCCGCCACATCGAAGCGGAAGGTGGCCGAATCGCCCGGGACCGCGGTGAAGTCGAACCGGGTCTCCCGACCTCGGCCGGCTTCGAGCGTCACCGTGCGGGCGGCGGCTCCGCCCAGACGGGCACCCTCGGCGCGCGCGGAGACCCGGACCGTCGGCGTCCCGCCGAGCCGGTGATTGACCACGACCCCGGCCTCGAAGCGATCACCGGGGCGGACGAACCGGGGCAGCGCCGCGCGCGCGAGCAGGGGCCGGGTGACCAGCAGCGGAGACTGGCCC
>DATCXX010000138.1:0-2089 GCA_036565615.1 Gemmatimonadales bacterium
CTGTACCAGCCGTTCCGCCAGGGTGGATTTTCCCGCGCCGGGCGGCCCGGTGATGCCCACCCGGTGGGCGCGGCCCAGCCGCGGGTGCACCGCCGAGAGCAGCTGCTCGAATCCGGAGCGCCCGTTTTCCACGATGGAAATGGCCCGCGCCAGCGCCGCCGTACGGCCCTCGGCGAGGTCGGCGATCAGGGTCTCGAGGTCCATGGTGGAAGGTAAGACGGAAAGACGCAAAGACGCAAAGACGCAAGGTCTTACATCCGACCACCACTTTGCGTCGTTGCGTCTTTGCGTCTTACAACAGCAGCATCCCCCCCAGCCCGAGCAGCAACGCAAACCCGCACACATCGGTGAACGCGGTGACGAACACCGAGGACGCGATCGCGGGGTCGATGTTGAACCGCTTGAGCAGCAGCGGAATCGCCGCGCCGGCAAAGCCCGCGACCAGCAGATTCCCGGTCATGGCGAGGAAGATGAGCAGTCCGAACATCGGGGTTCGGCCGGTGAGCAACGCGACCAGGGTCGCCAGCACGCCGAGGGCAAGGCCGTTGGTCACGCCGACCAGCGCCTCCTTGGTGATGACCCGGCGGAAGTCTCCCTCGGAGATGAGCCCCAGCGCCAGCCGCCGCACCGTCACCGCGAGCGCCTGGGTGCCGGTATTGCCTCCCATGCCGGCGATGACCGGCATCCAGATGGTGAGGGCGATCACCCGGGTGAGATTGGGCTGGAAGTAAGCGACCACGCCTCCGGCCGCCGAGGCGGTGATCAGGTTGACCATGAGCCAGGGGAGCCGGGTCTTCACCGCTTCGAACCAGCGGGCCCCGAGATCCTCGGTCGCCGACACGCCGCCGAAGCGGAGCAGGTCCTCGGTGGCTTCCATTTCCACCACGTCCGACACGTCGTCGAAGGTGATCCGGCCCAGCAGGCGCCCGTCCCGGTCCACCACCGGGATGCTGGGCACGTTGTAGCGGGCCATGAGCCGGGCGACTTCCTCCTGGTCCATCTCCGGGCCGACGGTCACGTCGGGCTCCTGCATCAGCCCGCGGACCGGACGATCCGGCGCGCCCAGCACCAGCTGCTTGAAGCCCAGAATGCCGAGCAGGTGACGGGCGGCGTCGATCACGTAGATCTCGGCAAAGTCCTCCACGTCCTCGGCCTGCTTCCGGATGCTCTCCAGCGCATCCCGCACCGTCTCGTGCTCAGCGACGGTCACCATCTCCGCGGTCATCAGGCCACCCGCGGATTCCTCGTCGTACTCCAGCAGCCGCTCGACCGTTCGCCGCTCTTCCGGCTCCACCGCGGACAGGATGCGCTGCTGCTGCTCCGGCTCCAGCTCGCCCAGGATGTCCGCGGCATCGTCGTCGCGCATCTCGCCGACGATCTCGGCCGCTTCTTCGGTGGTCAGGGCCGCCAGGGTGTCCTCGGCGTGTTCCAGATCCGGCATGGCGACCAGCGCCTCGCCGGTCAGGTCGGGCGGCAGCAGCTTGGCGATCTCGACCCGCTCGTCGTCATCGGCGAGGGCGAGGACGTCGGCGAGGTCGGCCGGCTCCAGCATCCGGGCGTGGGCCAGGAACTCGCTGACCTGCCCGTCGCGGAGCAGCACGATCAGGCGCTCGGGGGTCGGCGGCTTCCGGGTCATGGCGTGCTCCGGTCGAGCGGGGTCGCGGCCGGCGGGGCCCGGCGCACCAGCAGCCGCTCGACCCGGGTGCGGGTGGCCCGGATGACGTCGAACTCCAGCCCGCGGATCAGGAACCGTTCTCCCGCCGCGGGGAAACGGCCCGCCAGCTCGGCCAGGCGTCCGCCCAGCGTGGTGGCCTGCCCCTCGGGCAGGGTGACTCCGAAGCGCGCCTCCAGCTCCGACAGCGGGACCGCCCCTTCCAGCTCCACCAGGTCGGGGCTCGGCGCCGCGGCAAACGCAAGCACCGGCTCGTCCTCGTCCACGATCTCTCCCACCATGGCCTGAAGCAGATCCTCCAGCGTCACGATCCCGAGGGTGCCGCCGAATTCGTCGAGTACGATCGCGAGATGCCGGCGCTCCCGCTGCATGTCGAGCAGGGCGTCGCCGCAGCTCCGGCTGGCCGGGGCCACCCCC
>DATCXX010000144.1:0-2417 GCA_036565615.1 Gemmatimonadales bacterium
AGCGATTCCTCTTCGTCCTCCTGGCTTCGCTCGCCCAGGACCCGCACCACCTCGTCCAGCGAGGTCAGCCCCTGCCAGACCCGGTCGAGTCCGCTCTCCCACAGGGTGCGCATCCCCAGCGGGCGCGCCGCGGCCACCAGCTGGTCGGGCAGGGCGCCGGCCTCGATCAGATGAGCCACGTTGGTGTCTACCGGCATGATTTCCAGGACCGCGGCCCGCCCCCGGAATCCGGTGCCGCCGCATGCCTTGCATCCCACCGCCTTGCGGGGCGAGGCGGTGGTCCCGCTGGGAGGACGCGCTTCCGCCGGCAGCCCCTCGATGCTGATGGGCACCGAGCAGGCCAGGCAGAGCTTCCGGACCAGCCGCTGGGCCACCACGCCCTTCAGCACCGAAGCGATTTTGAAGGAGTCGAGCCCGAGATCGCGGAGCCGCACCACCGCCGAGGGCGCGTCGTTGGTGTGCAGCGTGGAAAGCACCAGATGCCCCGACAGTCCCGCCTGAATGGCGATGGCCGCGGTCTCGGCGTCGCGGATTTCGCCCACCAGGAGAATGTCGGGATCCTGACGAAGCACCGAGCGGAGCGCGGTCGCAAAGGTGAAGCCCTGGGCCTCGCTCACCTGGAGCTGGGAGATGCCGGGAATGTCGTATTCGACCGGATCTTCCACCGTGATGATGTTGACCTTGCCGGTCTTGAGCTCGTTCACCACCGCGTACAGCGTGGTGGTCTTCCCGCTTCCGGTGGGACCGGTGACCAGCACCATGCCCTCCCGGCTGCCCAGGAAGTTCCGGAAGATGCCCTCTTCCTGCGCCGGCAGGCTCAGGTCGGGGATGTTGGCCCGCAGGTTGGTCTGGTCCAGAATACGGATCACGACCTTCTCGCCCCGGCGAGCCACCGGCACGGTGGCGATGCGCAGATCGATCACCTTGCCGTCCACCCGGACGCCGGCGCGGCCGTCGTGGGGATGGAGCGGATCGGTGACGTCCATCTTGGCCAGGATCTTCACCCGGCGGACCAGAGAGGGCCCCGCCGAGCCGGGCAGCCGCATCACTTCCTTGAGCACTCCGTCGATCCGGTACCGCACCGAGGTGCCGTCGGTGAGCGGTTCGGCGTGGATGTCGCTGGCGCCTTCCCGGACCCCATCGGCGATCATCGCATCCACCAGCCTCGCCATGGGCGCATCCAGGGCGGGATCTCGCAGCGCGCCCAGCTCCAGCTCGTCGATCGTCTCGATGTTCGGCTCGTTGAGCCCGTCGAGCAGCCGGTTGATGGCGCGCTCCGGCTGGTAGGTCTCGTCGATCCGCTCGGCGATGGCCCGGGGCGAGGCCACCTTGAGGGTGACCCGGCGGCCGGTCACGAAGCGCAGGGTCTCTTCCACCTCGAGATCATGGGGATTTGCGGTCGCCAGGGTGATGGTGCGGTCGTCCGCCGCGAGAGGAAAGACCTGGTGCTTGCGGGCGACCGACTCGGGAAGCAGGGTGACGGCGCGGGGATCGGCGCCACCCAGATCGGCGCGCTGGACCTTGAAGCGGGAGACCAGGACGTCGAGGATCTTTTCCTCGGTCGCATAGCCGCGGGCGACGATCCGTTCCCAGAGCGTCCCGTCATCGCCTCGCCGAAGCTCCTCGACCTGGACCCCGAGCAGGACTCCTGCCTCCTGGAGCACCGGGGCAAGCCACTGGTCGGGAGGCCGGGAGGCGATGGGTCTCTGGTTCAAGTCACCTCGGATCGCAATGGAGTTTGGTGTCAGAGCACCCTATAACTACAATTCCCACAACGAAGTAGCAACCCCACCGACCCCTCGAGCACAGCATGAATCGGTTGCCATGATGGTAGCGGGAAACGTCCGGGTTCCCGGCGACAAGAGCCTCACCCACCGGCTGCTGTTGCTGGCCGGATTGGCCCCGGGACGCTCCCGGATTCGCGGCGCGCTGACCTCACTCGACGCCCGTTCCACGGCGGGAGTGCTTCGCGCCCTGGGCGTGGGGGTAACTCCGCTGCGAGCCGGCGCCGAAGTCATCGTCGCCGGACGGAGACGCTTCAAACGCCCGGCGCAGGCGCTCGACTGTGGCAATTCCGGGACCAGCGCGCGCCTGGTGCTTGGACTCCTGGCGGCGCACTCTTTTCGGGCTATCCTGACCGGCGATGCGTCCCTCCGCCGCCGGCCAATGCGGAGGGTGACCGAGCCGCTGGCCGAGATGGGGGCCCGGTTCGAGGGCGCGGCCCCGGACTGGCTGCCCTTTGCCATGAGGGGCGGCCCGCTCTCTCCCATCGAGTGGCGGCTCCCGGTTTCGAGTGCGCAGATCAAGGGATGCCTGCTCTTTGCCGGGCTGGCCTCCGGTCAAGCGGTGGCGCTCCTCGAGCCCAATGGCCGCTCCCGCGACCACACGGAGCGGCTGCTCCGGTCCTTCGGCTTCGG
>DATCXX010000151.1:0-3057 GCA_036565615.1 Gemmatimonadales bacterium
GTACGACGACGTGATGAACCAGCAGCGCGAAGTCGCCTATTCGCTGCGGCTTTTCTCGCTGGAGCGGGGCGAAGAGCTGAAGGCCGAAGCGCGGCAGATGATCTCGAGCGCGCTCGACCATGCGGTGCGGAAATTCCTCGCCGAGTTCGACCGCCCGGAAGACTGGGACCGCAAGGCCCTGATCGACGCGCTCTCGCTCTCCTTCCTGGTCACTCCCGACGCCATCGGCGACGCCGCGGCGGTCAAGGATGTCGACGCCGCGGTGAAAGCGGCGCAGGCCGAGGGCGAAGCGGCCTTCCACCGCAAGGTGGATTACCTGCGCGAGTTCGGCCGGGGGATCGGCATCGCGGACGTCGACCAGCAGATCCTCTCCCAGGTCATGCTCTCGGTGATCGACGAAAAGTGGAAGGATCACCTGTACGACCTGGACCAGCTCCGGAACGCGATCCAGTACCGGGCCTACGGACAGAAGGACCCGCTGGTCGAGTACAAGAAGGAAGCCTATGAGATGTTCGAGGATCTGATGCGCGACATCCAGGCGACCTTCACGGAACGCTATCTCAAAATCACGGTCACGGCGGAGCCCCCCCGCCAGCCGCCGCCTCCACCTATCCCCACGCCCCGGAGCGGCACCGACGAGCTCTTCGCCGGGGCCTCGCGCACCAGTACCGGGCCGATGGGCGGGCCGCCTCCCCGGGTCGAAACCCCGCTGGGTCGGGTGGGCTCGCCGTCCGGTGGAGTGCCGGAGGTCGGGCGGAACGATCCCTGCCCGTGCGGGTCGGGGAAGAAGTACAAGAAGTGCCATGGGGCGGGGAGATGAGCCGTGAGAGGTGAGAGGTGAGAGGTGAGAGGTGGGGGAAAGGTCCGTCCCTCTTACGTCTCACCTCTCACGTCTTACGGTCTTTTGCTCCCTCCCGCGCGATCTCGACCCTTCGTCCGAGTTCAGTGGCTCTAGTCTCAGGGGATGGCCCTCCCCATCGCTCCTGCCGCCTCCCGGCCCGACCGCCCCCGCGAGCGCCTCTGGTCCCAGGGGGCGGAAACATTGACCGCTCCCGAGCTATTGGCCATTCTCTTAGGGACGGGCGGCGGCGGCCGAAGGGCCTTGGAGGTGGCGGCGGACCTGCTGGTCCCAGCTGAGGGCTCGGTCCGGCGGCTGGCCGCCCGGCCGGCGGGAGAGCTCCTGCGAATGCGGGGAGTCGGTCCCGCCAAGGGCGCGCGGCTCCTCGCCGCCCTCGAGCTCGGCGCACGCCTCGCCCGGGAAACGCGCCCGGTGCTGCCCCGGATCCGCTCCCCGGAGGATGTGGTCCGGGTCGTGGGGCCCCGCCTTCGGGATCTTGCCGTCGAGGAGTTCCACCTGCTCGCGCTGGACAGCCAGAGCCAGGTGACCCGCGACGTGCTGATCACCCGCGGGCTGCTCAACAGCTCGCTGGTGCATCCGCGCGAGGTGTTCCGCGCCGCCATCGCGGAAGCGGCGGCGGGGATCATCCTGGTGCACAACCACCCCAGCGGGGATCCGACCCCGTCGGCGGACGACCAGGCAGTGACCCGGCAGCTGGTGGCGGCCGGCGAATTGCTCGACCTCCCGGTGTATGACCACGTGATCATCGCCGGTGACCGCTTCACCAGTTTTGCCACCCGGGGATTGTTGTGAACGAGACGCTGCTCGACCTGGCACCCGAGTTCCGCACCGCGCTGGAGCGGCACGCCGAACGGCTCGATCTCGAGCTGATCGACCGCGCCCTCCGCTTCAGCGCCAGCGCGCACCGGGGCCAGAAGCGGATGAGCGGCGAGGAGTTCGTCTCCCACAGCATCGCGGTCGCCACCATTCTGATCGGCCAGTTCCTCGACTCCACCTCCATCGCGGCGGCGCTGCTCCACGACGTGGTGGAGGACGCCGATGTCCGGGGGGAGGAGATCGCCCAGGAGTTCGGGCCCGAAGTGGCCGGGCTGGTGGACGGGCTCACCAAGATCGCCCACCTCACCTTCCGGTCCACCGCCGAAGAGCAGGTGGAGAACTACCGGAAGCTGCTGCTCTCGATCGCCAAGGACGCCCGGGTCATCATCATCAAGCTGGCGGACCGGCTCCACAACATGCGCACCCTGGAGCACCTGCCGGCCGAGAAGCGGGCCCGGATCGCCACCGAGACCCGGGAGATCTACGCCCCCCTGGCCCACCGGTTCGGCATGGCGGGGGTCAAGGCCGAGCTGGAAGACCTGGCCTTCAAGTTCCTGGAGCCCGAGGAATACCAGTCGCTCGCGGGACAGGTGGCGGGCAAGCGGACCGAGCGCGAAGCCATGATTGCCGCGCTCCAGACCCCGCTGGTGTCGGAGCTGCGCCAGGCCGGCATCGCGGAGGTGGAGGTCGCCGGCCGGCCCAAGCACCTCTGGTCCATCTGGCAGAAGATGCGGAAGCGCAATACGCCTTTCGAGGCCATCTACGACATGATGGCGCTCCGGGTGATCGTGCGCACCGTGCCCGACTGCTACCACGTGCTCGGGGTGATCCACCACAACTGGACCCCGCTCCAGGAACGGTTCAAGGATTACATCGCCAATCCGAAGTCGAATGGCTACCAGTCGCTCCACACCACCATCTTCGGCCCCAAGGGCCAGCTCTACGAGGTGCAGATCCGCACCCACGAAATGCACCGCACCGCGGAGTACGGCATCGCGGCCCACTGGCTCTACAAGACCAAGCAGGTCCGGCCCGACGAGCTGGACCAGCACTTCGGCTGGTTCCGCCAGCTGCTGGAGCTGCAGCAGGACACCCACTCGCCGGAGGAATTCCTCGAGTTCCTCAAGGTGGACCTCTACCAGGACGAGATCTTCGTCTTCACGCCGCAGGGCGACGTGAAGCGGCTGCCCAAGGGCGCCACCGCGATCGATTTCGCCTTCCACGTGCATACCGAGGTGGGCACCCGCTGCCAGGGGAGCAAGATCAACGGGCGGATCGCCCCGCTGCACCGGGAGCTCAAGAACGGCGACACGGTGGAGATTCTCACCTCGCCCCAGGCCCGCCCCAGCCGGGACTGGCTCCAGCACGTGCAGACCGGCCGG
>DATCXX010000161.1:0-2286 GCA_036565615.1 Gemmatimonadales bacterium
CGGATGGGTCAGCGATGGCTGCACCACCCGCCAGTTGTAGGCGCCGATGGCTGCCACCCCGGCCAGCGCGAGCAGCTTGATGGCGAGCACGGTCCCGTACCTGCTGTCGAAGAGCGTGAGCGGCCAGCGCCATCCCAGGTACCGGATGGCCAGCCACACTCCGAGACCGATGGCGAGCGGCCCGAACACCAGCGCCCGGCGGGAGAAGTCCGCAACCAGGGTGCGCACCATCCTGGGGCGCTCTTCCGCCGAAAGGCCCCGGCACACCGCGAGCCCGGCGAGCAGGAGAACCGCGAGTCCGCCCAGCCAGAAGCCGCCCGCCCAGACGTGTGCCGCGTTGAGCAGTACGCCCAGCTCGCCGCCCCGCTCGGTCGCGGCATGGCCGGTCATGCCGGCCACCAAGCCGAGTCCCCCGCTCGCCGCCGCAGCCACCATCCATCCGAATCGCGAGGCGCGGGACGCCGCGGCAAAGCCCAGCAGCGTGAGCAGCGCCATGGCCGCCTGGCGGAGCCATCCCCGCCCCCATCCGCTCCCAACCACCGCCTTGAGGAAGTCGGCGCTGACCGGCTCGCCGGGCTCGAGCAGCGTGCGGCTCTGGAAATAGAGCCGGATCAGCACGAACCCCAGCAGGAAGACCGAAGCCCGCAGTCCGATCCGGGCCGAGCGCCGGGCCAGGCCCGCCGCGAGCTCCGGATGGGTGGCCGCGAGCCCGGTCCGGGCCCGCAGGAGGAAGGGGGCGTAGCTCGACGCTCCCAGCACCAGAAAGACCGTCAGATACCACCCCCAGCGAGCCGCCGCATAGCCGGCGTCGAGGAGGGTGAACGACTCGGTCACGGTGAGATGGAAAACCCGTAGGTGCCGCGGATCGCGTGGCCATCCCGGCTGGCGGTGCGCCAGGTGACCAGGTAGGCGCCGGGAGGAAGCGGAGCGGGAAGCGGAGCCGCGACCGCCATCGAATCGGTGGTGGCGATGGCCTTGATCGTCACGATCTTGGTGCTGTCGGCCCGGAGCAGGGTGACGCTGGTGAAGGGGATTTCCGGGCGCTCGTTGAACCAGAGCCGGATTTCGGCCGGCGACGCGCTGAGAGTGTCCCCCGCGGACGGCGTCGCCCTGACCAGGTGGTTGTGGAACATGCCGGTCAGCAGCGCGGCCCCGGCCGCCAGGAGCGAGAGTCGGGTGGTGAATGTCATGCGCGAAAGATAATCCGGTCTTACCGCTTCATCGTGCCGGCCAGAGCCGGAGCAGGAGCGGGATATCGGCCGCCAGATCGTCCCGCTGGATGCCCATCGGATACACCACGTGGGCCGAGTCGTCCGGGGTGAATGCCCAGAGATGAGCCCCGTGGCTCACCGTGTAGCCGGCGCTGCCCGGGACCTGGGGGTCCCGGCTCGCGGCCATCATTCCGAGGGAGCGCTGCGCGGCGGCGATGTCCGGCGCCGGCCCTCTAGCCCCGATGAAGCTGGAATCGATGCCATCGAGCCAGCTCCGGAGCCGCTCCGGGGTGTCGCGCTCCGGGTCGGTGGTGACGAACACGACCTGGACCTTCCCGGCCTGCCCGGCGGGCAGGGTGCGGAGTGCGGCCGCGAGGTTGGCCATGTGGAGGGGACAGACGTCGGGACAGTTGGTGTAGCCGAAGAAGAGAAAGGTCAGGGTTCCTTTGGTATCGGCGCGGAAATCGAGCGGTTGTCCGTCATCCCGCACCAGTGCCATCGCGGGGCGGGGCAGCCCCTGAGTCAACCGGGGACCCCGGAGATCCTCGGGTCGGGCCGGGGGAGCGCCCGCCTCGCAGGCGGTGGCCGCCAGAAGAACGATCAGAAGCTTTCGCATCATGTCCTACCGGTTGGGAGTGGGGACGCCGCCGTAACGGCGCCAGAGCAATGCGCCGACGGCCCAGCCGAAGATTGCCCCGCCGACGGCGTCGCTGGCAAAGTGGGCTCCCGCCAGGATTCGGGTGATGGCGCACCCCGCGGCAATCGCATAGGCCACCGGCGCCGTGCCGGGAAAGAGCCTGGCCAGCACCGTGGCGCCCCCGAACGCTACCATGCCGTGGCTGGTGGGGAAGCCCAGTCCGCTGGTGCTCCAGGTCCGCTCGGCGAAGTCGCGGAAGATGTACGCGCCATCGGCAAAGCCCGGCCGCTCCCGCCGTACCAGGAGCTTGAGCAGCTCCGCCACCCCGCCGGCCAGCGCGGGTCCCCAGAACAGGAGCGCGGCTCGCCCCGGCCGTGGGTGATTTGCGCGACGCATTGCCAGCCAGACGGCGAGCGCCAGCGGAGCCCAGAAAACCAG
>DATCXX010000168.1:0-2636 GCA_036565615.1 Gemmatimonadales bacterium
CCGAGCACCGTGAAATAGTTGGCGGTGACCAGCTCGGCCGACAGCGTTTCGGCGCCATCGGATCCGCCCAGGGCCACCGATTCGATCTGGTACCCCATGAGACCGGAGAGCGTCTTGACCTGCTCCCGGAGCGAGCGATAGTGCTCATACTCGATGGAGCGGAACGACCGGTCGTCGCGAATGGACCGGCCGATTCGCACCAGGTCGCCGTTGCCCGCGCCGAGTGGCCGCAGGAGCATCGCGTCCACGACGCTGAAAATCGTGGTATTGGCCGCGATGCCGAGCGCCAGCGAAGCCACCGCGGGCAGGGTGAAGGCGGGAGTCCGGGCCAGGAAACGGGCCGCGAACCGGAAGTGGCGGACCATCTGCTCGAGGCGAACGGCGGGGCGGCCCATGGAAATCCTCGGGGATCGGTCAGTGTCACAATGTACTTTGTTGTGCAAAGTGCGCAAGAGTCCGGTGGCGGCGCGATACCTTTGGCCAGGCCCATACGCGGACGACCGCCTTGAGATACCGACTGCTCTTCCTCCTCCTGGTTGCGCTTACCGCCGGGGCCTCGGCGGGCCTCGCCCAGCGCGCCGTGTACCTGGACAACGCCGGGGTGGTGCGGTGGCGGGACACCCGGCAGGAAGTGGCCCTGTTCGGGGCCAACTACGTGCTGCCCACCGCGTCCGACTACCGCGCCGCGGGTTATGTGGGTGGCGACCGTAAGAAGATGATCGACGAGGACATGGCGCAGTTCGCCCGGATGGGGTGGGACGGGCTCCGGCTCACCTTCTGGGGGGACTGGGAAGCCTCCGACAGCGCCGGCAATCTCATCGCCAACGATCACCTGGATCTCCAGGACTACCTGATCGCCCAGGCGCGGGAGCGGGGGATCTACATGCTGTTTTCCCCGATTCAGCTCTACAGCTCCAACTGGCCCGACGCCCTGGCAAAGGACAGCGCGACGCCGGGTTTCGGCCGGGTCTTCGGCAAGGCCCGGATGGGCACCGATCCCGCGGCCCTCGCGGCCCAGGTCAACTACCTGCGCCAGCTCCTGAATCACGTGAACCCCTACACCGGGGTGGCGCTCAAGGACGAGCCGGCCATTCTCTTCATCGAGCTGGTGAACGAGCCCTGGCACCACCCCGAGGATCTGCCGGGGTCGATCCGTTACATCAACGCGCTCACCGACGCGGTGCGCGGCACCGGCTCCACCAAGCCCGTTTTCTACAACGTGAGCCAGGACTTCCGGATCGGCGAGGCGATCCGGCGCTCCAAGGCGCAAGGGCTGAGCTTCGGCTGGTATCCCACCGGGCTCAACAGCGGTCACCTGCTCCAGGGCAACTACCTTCGCACCACCGACACCTTCCCCGACATGCTGCGGCCCGAGCTGGCCCGGATGCCCCGCATCGTCTACGAGTTCGACGCCCCCGATCTCCTGACCGGCACGATGTATCCGGCCATGACCCGGACCTTCCGGTCGGTGGGGACCCAGATGGCGCTGATGTTCGCCTACGACATGCAGCAGACCGCCTCCCGCAACCTCGGCTGGCAGACCCACTACCTGAGCCTGGCCTATACGCCTCGCAAGGCGATGGGAGGGATCATCGCGGCCGAAGCGATGCGCCGGCTGCCTGCGATGCGCTCCTACGGCAGGTATCCCGAGAACACCCGCTTCGGCGACTTCCACATCTCCTACCAGGAAGATCTTGCCGAGCTGGTGACCCGCGACGCTTTTCTCTACGCCGGCACCACCCGCGCGGTGCCTCCCCAGCCGGCGGGCCTCCAGCGGATTGCCGGGTACGGCTCTTCTTCCACCGTGCGGTACGAAGGCGAGGGGATCTACTTCTTCGACAAGGTGCGTCCTGGAGTGTGGCGGCTCGAGGTCTATCCCGATGCGGTGCCGGTGCGGGATCCCTTCGAGATGCCCAGTCCCACCAGGATCGTGACCCGCGCGATCAGCCGGTCCTGGCCGATGACGGTGTCGCTTCCCGACCTGGGTCCCGCTTTCACAGTGCAGCCCATCACCGGGGGAAACCCCGCGAGCACCCAAGCCGCGGCCGGCAAGTTTACGGTCACGCCCGGCGTCTATGTGCTGAGCGCGACGGGCTCGGTTGATCCCGCGACCCTGCCGGCCAAAATGGGCGCCCTCGGCTTCGCCGAGTATCACCCGCCTCCAGCGGATACGCTTCCGCTCTCGGTCCACCCGCTCGCTCCGCCCGAGCTGGTGGCCGGCCGGGAGGGAGAGGTGCGAGCCCGAGTCGTCGATCTCACGCCTCCCGACTCGGTCCTGCTCTTCGTCCGGCCCAACGCCGGAGGATGGTTCCAGCGGTTCTGGATGCGGTCCGCCGGAGGCTACCACTACGCCGCCACCATTCCACCCGGTGCGCTGCGGGAAGGCCCCAATCAATTCGTCATCACGGTGTACCGGGGCGGCGCCCCAGCCACCTTTCCCGGCGCCCGGCCCCGGAGGCCCTGGGACTGGGACTGGACCGACGGAGAAACCTGGCCGCTCGACGTGACAGGCCTTCGGGCGCCGCTCACTCTCTTTTCTCCCCGCGGCGACGCCGCCCGGCTGGCCTTCACCAGAATCGGCGATGCCGGACGCCGGGGACTCTTCCGCCTGGGCATCTCCGAAGCGACCGGCCAGC
>DATCXX010000185.1:0-10401 GCA_036565615.1 Gemmatimonadales bacterium
GCGCGGCTGAACGAGCGTCATCTGCGGTCGCCGATCAGGCGCATCAGATGGCAGCTCAGGCGCTGACGAGGACGGTACGGACGCCGGTGGCGGGTCTCGTGGGGCGACCCCGGCGGTAAATGACCGGAGCGGCGGAAAGCGTTGTCATATCTACAGTTAGCAGGCCCCCCCAAGGTTGCATACGGGGGCTCACTGGGTTATATTCAGTGGTATGCCCGGAGCCGGCGATTCGGCTTGTGTTCGGGCCTCGGCATCTACAGTGACGGTCATGGCGACGAGAGTTGACGAATCCACGTTGACGGAGTACGGCGCGGGACAGATCCAGGTCCTGAAGGGGCTGGAGGCTGTCCGCAAGCGTCCGGGCATGTACATCGGCTCCACCTCGGAGCGCGGGCTCCATCACCTCGTCTACGAGGTGGTGGACAACTCGATCGACGAGGCGCTGGCCGGGTTCTGCGATACCATCAACGTCACCATTCACGCCAACAACTCGATCACGGTGGTGGACAACGGCCGGGGGATCCCGGTGGAGATGCACTCCACCGAGAAGATGCCCGCCGTCGAGGTCGCGCTCACCATGCTGCACGCCGGCGGGAAATTCGACAAGCGGACCTACAAGGTGTCGGGCGGACTGCACGGGGTCGGCGTCTCGGTGGTCAACGCGCTCTCCGAGAAGCTCGATGTGTACGTGGACATCGACGGCAAGCGCCACCACATGGGCTTCGTGCGGGGCCACACCGTCAAGAAGCTCGAAGTGGTGGGCAAGGCCAAGGGCACCGGGACCACGGTCACCTTCAAGCCCGACCCCGACATCTTCACCACCCTGGAGTATCACTACCAGACCATCGCCGACCGGCTCCGCCAGCTCGCCTTCCTCAATCGCGGGATCACGATCACGCTCCGGGACGAGCGGGAGGAGCCGGCCAAGGAGGAGAAGTTCTTCGCCAAGGGCGGGCTGATCGAGTTCGTCCAGTGGCTCAACCGCAACAAGAAGGCGCTCCATCCCAAGCCGGTGGCCTTTACCGCTACCCGGGACGAGGTCGAGGTGGACGTGGCCCTCCAGTACGAGGACGGCTACAACGAGAACACCTTCACCTTCGTCAACAACATCAACACCCACGAGGGCGGAACCCATCTCACCGGGTTCAAGTCCGCGCTGACCCGGACCATCAACGAGACCGCCAAGAAGGGGAGCTACCTCAAGAAGGAGGATTTCTCCCTGACCGGTGAGGACATCCGCGAGGGACTCACCTGCGTGCTGCACGTCAAGGTCAAGGAGCCGCAGTTCGAGGGGCAGACCAAGACCAAGCTGGGCAACTCGGAGGTCGAGGGGATCGTCAAGCAGGTGATGAACGAGCACCTGGGCAGCTACCTGGAAGAGCATCCCGGGGTGGCGCGGGCGATCATCGAGAAGGCGGTGAGCGCGGCCCGGGCCCGGGAAGCGGCCCGCAAGGCCCGCGACCTGGTGCGGAAGAAGTCGGGCCTGGAAAACGGCGTCCTTCCCGGCAAGCTGGCCGACTGCTCGCTGGACGATCCCGCCCTGTGCGAGATCTACCTGGTGGAGGGCGACTCGGCCGGCGGCAGCGCCAAGATGGGGCGGAACCGGTCGTTCCAGGCCATCCTGCCGCTCCGGGGCAAGATCCTGAACGTGGAGCGGGCCCGGATCGACAAGATCCTCTCCAACGAGGAAATCCGCGCGATGGTCACCGCCATCGGCACCGGGGTCAAGGAAGATTTCAAGCTGGAGGATTCCCGCTACCACAAGATCATCCTGATGACCGACGCCGACGTGGACGGCGCCCATATCCGGACCCTGCTGCTCACCTTCTTCTTCCGGCAGATGGCCGAGCTGATCGAGGCGGGGTACATCTACATCGCGCAGCCGCCGCTCTACCGGGTGGCCCGGGGCAAGGAGGAGTACTACGCCTACGGGGACGCCGAGCGGGACGAGTTCCAGAAGCGGCTGGGGGGCGACGGGAAGGCCAACGTGAACATCCAGCGCTACAAGGGACTGGGGGAGATGAACCCCGATCAGCTCTGGAAGACCACCATGGACCCGGAGAAGCGAACCATTCTCCGGGTGACGCTCGAGGATGCGGTCGAGGCGTCGAACCTCTTCGAGCAGCTCATGGGCGACGAGGTCGAGCCTCGGCGCCAGTTCATCGAGCAGAACGCCAAGTACGTGTCGAACCTCGACGTGTAGTCACCCCGAGGGTGACAGCGTCTCGACTCCCGCGGCCGTGATCCGGTGAGAAACCAGCGGCAACGGCCTGGCACTTTCTCCGAGCACGATCGCCTCGTCCAGCGCCTCGCGAGCCCGTTCGGCACCCGCCTGGGTCCGGGCATGGATGACGGCCAGCACATCTCCTCGCCGCACCCGTTGTCCCGGCTTGGCCGGAATCATGAGGCCGACCGCCGGGTCGATCGAGTCTTCGGTCTGGGACCGCCCGCCGCCCAGTGCGATGATCGCGTGGCCGATCTTCCGGGGCGGCACCTCCGATACCACCCCATCCAGCACCGCCCGATACTCCACGGTCACCGGCGCTTTGGGAAGCAGCGAGTAGTCCGACACCACCCGGGGATCGCCGCCCTGGGCCTCGATCATCCGGGCGAACAGCTGGAGCGCCTTCCTCGAGCCGATCGTCTCCTCCAGCCTCTGCCGGGCGGCGGCGCGATCGGTATCGATGCCGGCAACCAGAAGCATCTCGACCGCGAGCGCGTAGGTCACCTCCATCAGGTCAGCCGGCCCTCTCCCCTGCAGTCCTTCCAGCGACTCGATCACTTCCAGCGCGTTGCCGCAGGCGACGCCGAGGGGCCGGTCCATCGCGGTGATCAAAGCCACGGTCCGGCAGCCATGGGCCTCCCCAATGCCGATCATGGTCTTCGCCAGTACCTGGGACTGGGCCGGGTCGCTGATGAAGGCGCCGCTCCCGGTCTTGACGTCGAGCACCAGTCCGGTCAACCCCTCGGCCAGCTTCTTGGACATGATGCTGGCCGAGATCAGCGGGATGGACTCCACTGTGCCGGTCACGTCGCGCAGGGAGTAGAGCTTCTTGTCGGCCGGGCAGATCTCCGGGGTCTGGCCCAGCATGGCCAGGCCCAGTTTCCTGACCTGGGCAATGGCCTCGCCGAGGGAGAGCCGGGTGTTGAACCCCGGAATCGCTTCCAGCTTGTCCAGGGTGCCGCCGGTGTGGCCCAGTCCCCGGCCCGAGATCATCGGCACCGCGACGCCACAGCACGCCACCATGGGCGCGAGCAGCAGCGAGGTCTTGTCGCCCACCCCGCCGATCGAGTGCTTGTCCACCCGGGGGGTGGCCCAGCCGCCGAAGTCGAGGCGGGCTCCGGAGCGCAGCATCGCCTCGGTCAGGGCGGTGAGCTCGCCGGGCTCGAGTCCCCGCCACACCACCGCCATCGCCAGCGCGCTCATCTGGTAGTCGGGGACCTGGCCCGCGACGTAGGCGCGGACCAGCATGCGCCATTCGTCGCCGGTGAGTGCGAGGCCGTCGCGTTTGCGTTCGATTAGTCTTGGGATCAACACGGATGGGGTCAGTGGTCAGTGGTCAGTGGTCAGTGGTCAGGGGTCAGGGGTCAGGGGTAATGCCCTTGTGATTGGAACATACGCGCTCGCCGCCCTTCTCGCGGCGACCCAGCTGACTTCCCGGGATTCCCTCCTCACGGAGGGGATCCGGCTGTCGGCCATGCAGCCGGCGGAGGCGCTGGGGCGGTTCGAGATCCTCCTCCGAGCCGATTCGCTCGATGTCGAGGCCAGCTGGCGGGCCGCCATTGCCAGGAGCGACCTCGCGCTCCCGCTCCGCGAGAAGAAGGACCGGCTCCGACGCGATTCGTTGCTCCGACTGGCCCAGGCAGATGCCCGCCGCGCCGTGGGGTTGGAGCCGGGCGACGTCAATACCCTTTTCGCCCTTGGACTGGTGCTCGGGAACACCGCGCTCACCAGGGGCATCCGGGACAGGGTGCGGATGTCCAACGAGATCCGCTCCCTGGCGCTCCGAGCCCTCGCGGCGGATTCCACCCACGACGGAGCCCAGCACCTGCTGGGCCGCTGGCACTACGAGGTGATGCGGCTCTCGGGAATCGAGCGCTTCATTGCCAAGAGCTTCCTGGGGGGGGAGGAGTTCGGCAGGGCGAGCTGGAGCGAGGCCCAACGCAGACTGGAGCGGGCGGTGTCGCTGGCGCCGGAGCGGATCTACCACCGGCTGGTGCTGGCGCGGATTCTTGCCGCGAGGAAGGACGAGAGCGGCGCGGCCGCCGAGCTCCGCCGCATCGGGGCGCTTCGAGACAAGGTGGCGGCGGACAGCACCTACCGGCGGGAGGCAGCGGAAATGCTCGCGAAACTGCGGGGGAGCGGATAGCGGGGAGCGGGAACTGCCTCTTGCGAGGCAGGTCCCGTTGACCGTTGACTGTTGACCGTTGACGCTCTTATCCGATACGCCGCCGCAGCTCCTTCCGCGCCTTCTTGCGCAGGTCGTCGAACTCGTCTTCGGCGTACTCCCGCACATCCTCCAGCCGGCGGCGCAGCTTGCCCCGGGTCACCTGGCCCTGGGCCGGCGCGAACAGGAGCGCCACCGCCGCCCCCAGCATCACTCCAATCGCAATTCCGGCGGCGAACCCGCCGGCACGAGAGCCCCCCTCCACCTCCAGCTTGATTTCGCGGTCGGGCGACTCGGCAGCTCGGCTCATACCTGACTCCTCTCGGTGTGCTCCCAGAACCCAACGGAACGTATCCGCGCTTGACCCGCTGTGTCGAGCCCGGCAATTTTCCCGCATCCCCATCTCGAATGCGGCCCCTGACTCCTTCATCGCTCGCCGACGCTACCGACCAGATCGCCCGGCTGCAGGGCCGGGTCGAAGCGCTGGAGCGGGAGCGCAAGCAGCTCCTGGCCCTGCTCGACCTGCTCCGCGACATCGGGGGTTCGCTCCACTACCTCGACATCGTCCAGACGGTGGCCCGGCGGCTGGGCAACACGTTCGGCCTCGACCGCTGCTCGGTGTTCCTGGCTGAGCGGGGCGGCGGGGCGGTGCACCTGGTGGCGAGCTATGAAGATCCCGCCATCCGGAATCACGTGGTGGATCTGTCCCGCTACCCGGAGCTGCGCCGCGCCCTGGAGACCGGCAACGTGGTGAGTATTCCCGACGCCATGCGCGAGGCTTCGCTGGCCGGGGTGTTCGCGGTGCTTACCAGCCGGCGGGTCCAGTCCATCACCGTGGTGCCGATCACCTGGAGGGAGGTCCCCATCGGGGCCATCTTCCTCCGCACCTACCGCGACGGCGCCGAGCTCGCCGAGCAGGAAGTGGAGTTCTGCCGGGTGGTGGCCGATCTCACCGCCCGCGCCCTCCGCCAGGCCCACCACTTCGAGCGGCTCCAGGCCACCCGGGGCGGCGGCACCGCCGCGGTAGCAGTCGAGCGGGAGCGGGCCGCGATGCTGGGCTTCCTCCGCCGCTTCCTGCTGGCCTTCGGCGACCGGGACGGCGCCTGGGACGAAGGCCTCCTGGCCCGGGCCAGCTCGGAGGAGCTCGACCGGCTGGTGGGCGTCGCCCTGACGGTGCTGACCAGCGAAGCTCAGTCAAAATGAGCGCGGGGCCTCCCGCCGCCCTGGTCGAGCGGGCCCAGGAGCTCTGCCGGCTGCTGGAGCGTGCCAACCAGCTCTACTATCTGAGCGACCAGCCGGAGATCTCCGACGCCGAGTATGACCGGCTGTTCCGGGAGCTCCAGGAGCTGGAGACCGAGCACCCCTCGCTCGCGACGCCCGACAGTCCGACCCGGCGGGTCGGCGCCGCGGCCGCGTCGTCCCTCGCCAAGCATCCCCATCGCCGCCCCATGCTGTCCCTGGCCAACGCGTTCTCCGACGAGGAGCTGCGAGCCTGGGAGGACCGCAACGCGCGGCTGGCTGAAGAAGTCAGGCAGGCGGGCTACACCACCGAGATCAAGATCGACGGCGCGGCGGTGAGCCTCACCTACCGGGAGGGCCGGCTCGAGGTCGGCGCCACCCGGGGCAACGGCACCATCGGGGAAGACATCACCGCGAACCTGCGCACGGTGAGCGACATCCCCCTCACCATCACCGGCAAGGATCTGCCGGCGCTCATGGAAGTGCGGGGCGAGGTGTACCTCCCCTACAAGAACTTCGAGAAGCTGAATGCGGAACGGGCCGAGAGCGGGGACCCGCCCTTCGCCAATCCCCGGAACGCGGCGGCGGGCGGGCTGCGCCAGCTCGACCCGGCCGATACCCGGAGGCGACGGCTCCGGATGTTCGCCTTCAGCGTGGAGATCATCGAGGGCCGCCTCCCGCTCAAGACCCAGCACGAGCTGTTGCAGCAGCTGGAAAAATGGGGATTCAAGGTGGAGCCCCATCACGAGCGGCACGACAGCCTGGCCGCGGTGCAGGAGCGAATGCCTCACTTCGAGGCGCTGCTGGAGACGCTGCCATTTCAGGCCGACGGCGTGGTAGTCAAGGTGAACCGCCGGGACCTCCACGACGATCTGGGGATCGTGGGCGGACGGGAGCCCAGGTGGGCCGTGGCCCGCAAGTTCGCCCCCGAGGTCGCGGTCACCCGGCTCCGGGAGATCCGGATCAACGTGGGACGGACCGGGGCGCTCAATCCCTTTGCGGTGCTGGAGCCGGTCGAGGTGAGCGGGGTCACCATCACCACCGCTACCCTCCACAACGACGAGCTGATCGCCCAGAAGGACATCCGGATCGGCGACTGGGTCGAGGTGATCCGCGCCGGGGAAGTCATTCCCCAGCTGGTGGGGCCGCTTCCGGAGCGGCGCGATGGAAGTGAAACACTCTTCACCATGCCCACGCACTGTCCCGCCTGCGGTACCCCGGTGGAAAAGCCTGCAGACGAGGTGATGTCGTATTGTCCGAATCCCGCCTGTCCCGGGCGCATCTTCGAGGGGATCGTGCATTTCGCATCCCGCGAAGCCATGGACATTCGCGGGCTGGGACCGGAGCGCATCCGCCAACTGCTGCAGGCGGGCCTCATCCGCGACGTGGCCGACCTGTACACCATTTCGGCCGACCAGCTGGTGGAGCTCGACCGCTTTGCGCGGCAGTCAGCCGAGCAACTGGTGCAGGCCATTGCAGCCTCCCGGGCGAAGCCCTTCAGCAACCTCCTGTTTGCCATCGGGATCCGCCACGTGGGGAAGACGGTGGCGACCCTCCTGGCCCGGCATTTCAGGACCCTGGAGGCGCTGAAGTCGGCATCGGCGGAGGAGATAAGCGGGGTGGAAGGGGTCGGCCCAACCATCGCCGAAGCGGTGGCAAGCTTTTTCCATAACCCGTCCAGTACCGAGCTGCTCGACCGCCTCGGGAAGGCCGGGCTGACGCTGTCGGAGCCCTTAGCCGCCCCAGGGGTCGGGCCGCTGGCCGGGAAGAGCTACGTTCTCACGGGGACGCTGCCCACGCTCTCCCGGCCGGAGGCTGCCGGACTGATCGAAGGCGCCGGCGGCAAGGTGACCGGGAGCGTCAGCAAGAAGACCGATGCGCTGGTTGCGGGCGAGGACGCGGGGAGCAAGCTGGAAAAGGCCCGCGCGCTCGGAATCGAAATCATTGACGAGGCCGAGCTGCTCCGCCGCCTTCAGGACGCGGGGTGACCGGCCAAGAGAAAGCGATCACGCAAGGATGACCACCACCACTGCCGGCGCCTCGGGCGTCATCGTCGGGAAGCGGGCGCTGCACCATCTGCGCACCGTGCTCGAGCGGGAGACCGGTCCCCAGGCCGCGCTGCTGCTCCGCGAGATCGGCTTCGCCACCGGAGAAGCGGTGTACGAGGCGTTCGAGGCCTGGAGCCGGGAACACTACCGGGTCAATTCCCCCAAAGAGCTGGATACCGAGTTTCTGGCCCAGGCGCTCTCCGGATTCTTCGGCGAGGCGGGCTGGGGATCGGTGACCCTGAGCGAGCTCTCGCCCTCGGTGATCGCGCTGGACATGCATGAGTGGGCCGAAGCCGAGCCCCATGGCGCCGAGTATCCCTGCTGCCACTTCTCCTCGGGCATGCTGGCCGACTTCTTCACCCGGCTGGGCGGATCGCAGGCCGCGGTGATGGAAGTGGAGTGCTCCAGCCGGGGGGAATCGCGCTGCCGCTTCCTGGTCGGGTCGCCCGACATGCTGACCTACGTGTACGAGCGGATGACGACGGGCATGAGCTACGGGGAGGCCCTGGCGGCCTGACACGTGAGAGGTGAGACGTGAGAGGTGAGACGGGACAACCCCATCTCACGTCTTACGCCCCACACCTCACCTCTCACCACTTACCTCTCACCGCACTTCCGTCTCACGTCTCACCTCTCACGTCTCACTTCTCACCGGCATGGCGCCCAGCAGCAGCGTCGGCACGCTCACCGCGCCGATCCACACCGCGTCATTCCCCACCCCGCCCAGCTCCCGCAGTGCCTCGAACACGTTGCCCGACAGCACCACCCCCTCCAGCCGCCCCTTGATGGTGCCGCCCTCGACCAGATAGGCCCAGGGAGCCCGGAGGGCGATGGTGCCGGAGATCGGATTGGGCCCGGCGCACCACTCCAGCTCCTCGATCAGAATCCCCTTCCCCATCATGGTGAGCAGCGTCGGCCGGTTCTCGGTGCCGGGAAGCATTCGCAGGTTGGTCACGCCCACCCGTGACGAGGCATGGCCGGTGCGCCAGCCGTGACCGGTGGAGGGCACCCCGGCGCGGGCGCCCTCGCTCAAGTCGGCCAGGAACCCCGCCACCTTTCCCCGATCGATCAGGGGAAGGCAGCGAGAGACCACCCCTTCGTCGTCAATGGGGCGGGAGCCGGGACGTCCGGGGGCGAGCGGATCATCGAGAAGGGTGAGCCGGGGGTCGAAGTGCTGCTCGCCCAGCTTGCCGCGGAGCGGTGAGTCCCCCCGCAGTGCCTGGAGTCCGGTGAGCGCGGCCCGCAGCGGGCGAAGGAACGTCACCACCGCGCGGGGCGCGAGACAGACCGGCAGTCGAGACTGCAGCCCGGCTGTGGGCGTCGCGATGGGCGGGAGCAGCCGCCGCTCCACCTCGGCCACCAGCGCTTCGATGTCCGGAAGGGTCGGCAGCGCGCTGCCCGAGGTGAACACCCGGCAGGGAGGCGCCGATCCCACCCCGATCGACTCGACCACCGCACCCACCCCCGCCAGCGACACCCGGTACCCCATCATCACGCCGCGGGTGTTGCCCACCCGCACCGACCCGACCGAGCGCTCGGCCCAGCACTCCACTCGGCGATTACTCCGTTGCAGACGGTCGAGCAGGAGGCGGGCCATCGCGTTGAGGTCGCCGGCGTCGGCGGCTTCGGTCTGATGGGAGCGGGTGGGCACGTCGGGAACCGGTGCCGGCCCGGGTAGCAGGAGCTCCAGCTCCTCGCCCAGAACCGCCGAGGTCATGGCCCGGCCCACCAGGTCGGCGATGTCGGTCTGGTCATGGCCGCCGATTCCCCAGCCGACGCGCCCCTCCCGCACCACCCGCAGGTGACTGGTCTGGCTCCGGAACCGGGTCAGCCGGGTCTCTCCCTCGGGGGAAATCGCGAGCGAGAGGGTGTCATCGGTCTTGACCACCGCATCGGCGGCTCCAACCCTGCCGGAGACCGCCTCCAGCAGCCGGGCGATCACGAGATCCCCTCGCCGATCGCCACATCGATCAGACGGAGGTGAGGCGCTCCGGTCGCCACGGTGACGGTACCCGCCGCTCCGTCCCGGCACCGGCTCCCCGCAGAATCCCAGGAAAAATCCCCGGCCACCGCGTCGACCCGGCCCAGGAGCGAGAGCAGTCCTCCGCCCAGCTGCACTCCCTTCACCGGCTCGGCCAGCCGGCCATTCCGGATCATCCGGGCACTGCCGGCGCGAAGCGCGATCTGCTCGCCGGTGGATTCGCAGGAGAGCGCATCGCTCACATACACCCCGAGCGAGACGTCGGCGAGCATGTCCTCGAGGGTTCCCTGCCCCGGGGCGAGAAAGCTGTTGCTGGCGCGGGGATAGGGAGCGCCCCGCAACCAACCGGCGCGAGCATGCCCGGTCGCGGCGTGTCCGGCGGCCGCGGCGGTCTCCCGGGAATGGAGGTGTCCCACCACGATCCCGTTTTGAATGACGGTGGTGCGCCGGGCCCCGGTGCCCTCATCGTCGCAAACCAGCGTGGCCGGAAGCCCGAGCGCCGTGGGGTCGTCTCCCACCGTGAGGCACTCGGGGCCGATGCGGGTACCCAGGGGGAGGACGTCGGGATCGGCGCCGGGAAGGCTGGGACGGGCGAGGTGAATCACCGCCCGGTGCACCAGCGCTCCGGCGGCGCCGCGGTCGAGCACGACGGGATAGCGGCCGGGACGCACCGGGATCGCGTGGAGCCGCTCGACCGCGCGCGCGACCACGCTGCCAACCAGGTCCTCGCCACCGGCAGGATCGG
>DATCXX010000188.1:0-4544 GCA_036565615.1 Gemmatimonadales bacterium
GAGTCTGGTGGACTCGGCGCCGTTTCAGCGTCTGCGCTACGTGCGCCAGCTCGGCCACGCGTTCCTGGTGTATCCCGGCGCCACCCACAGCCGGTTCGAGCACGCGCTGGGCGCCTACCATCTGACCAAGCGGGCCCTGGCCACGCTGGAGCAGCGGGGCGAGCTCGCCGGAATCAAGGACGAGGACCGCCTGGCGGTGACGCTGGCGGCGCTGCTTCACGACGTGGGACACTATCCCTTCTCCCATGCGCTGGAGGAGGCGGGATTCCTCTCCCACGAGGCGCAGGGGGAAGCGCGGCTGGGGGCCGGGCCGTTGCAGGAGCGGCTGGTGGCGATCGGCGGGGATGGGTTTCCGGGCCGGGTGGCCGACCTGATCCGGAGCCGGAGCCGAAGCCCGCTCCAGGGACTCATCTCGGGGACGCTCGATCTCGACAAGATCGACTACCTGTGCCGGGACTCCCGGATGTGCGGGGTGCCTTACGGCACGGTGGATGTGGACCGGCTGCTCGGAGCCATCACCATGGTGGCGGCGGGACCGCTGGGCGGGCGCACTCTGGGCGTGCAGGAGAAGGGGGTCAGCGCGCTCGAGTCACTGCTCTTTGCCAAGTACCAGATGTACCGGAACGTGTACTGGCACCACGCGGTGCGGAGCGCGACCTGCATGTTCAAGCGGGCCGCGCGGGGCGCGGTGCGGCGGGGGATCGTCTCGCAGGAGCAGATCGCGACCCTCACCGACGAGGAGCTGATGCAGCTCCTGCTGGAGAAGGACCGGAATCCCCTGGCCCGGGCGCTCCGGGAGCGGCGGCTCTACAAGCGGGCGCTCGACCTGCCGGCCAGCGAGGTGCGGGTGTCGGAGCCGGAATGGGTGACCGAGGATCCCG
The DNA here is from genome assembly GCA_036565615.1 of Gemmatimonadales bacterium. Lineage (GTDB taxonomy): Bacteria > Gemmatimonadota > Gemmatimonadetes > Gemmatimonadales > GWC2-71-9 > JABFSM01. The sequence continues at coordinate 882 of DATCXX010000188.1, forward strand.
CGCTGCTGGAAGAGGTGGAGGACGCGCTGGCGCGAGAGGCCGGGCTCGAGCCGGGCGAGCTGCTGCTCGATTTCCCAACACGGCACAGCATGCTGGGGGTGGATTTGCCGCTCAAGCTCCGGGACGGGAGTGTGGAGCGGCTGACCGACGAGGGCCGGGCCGGGCACCTGGGCCTGCCCCGGATCGCGGCGGAGCTGTATCAGAGTGCCCGGCGGCTCCGGGTCTTCGTGGCGCGGCCGGTCACCCTCTCGCTCGCCGGGGTGGCGGCCCTGCCGGTGCTGGGAAGCGCCGCGGTTTCCGCCCGAGTGAAGCAGGGCGCCCCCCTCCTGTAGTCGGGCAGCGCCCCCGCCTGCAACCCTTGGACGACTCAGGTCATCAAACAGGAGGATGAACCGACCCCTCCGTGTCGTATCCCCGGCGGCCGCTCTCCCGGAGCGACGCTACTACGTCTACATCCTCTCGACCCCCACCCGGGGCCTCTACCTCGGCGTCACCAACGACCTGGCCCGGCGGCTCTACGAGCGCCGGCTCCACGCGCCTCCGGGCGCCGCCTCGGTGGCCGGAGCGGCCCGGCTGGTCTACTTCGAGGTCCTCACCGATTTCAAGAGAGCGATCGCGCGAAAGGAGCAGCTGGAGGGCTGGAACCGGAGCCGGCGCTGGCGGCTGATTCAGTCGGTGAATCCGGAGTGGAAGGATTTGAGCGGTGAGAGGTGAGACGTAAGACGTGACAGGTCCGTCTCACCTCTCACCTCTCACCTCTCACCTCTCACGTCTCACGTCTCACGGGTGAACGCGCTCCGCAGCAGGCCCACCGCCGCGATCAGCACGACCACCACCACCAGCCAGCGCACCGCCACCAGCGGCATCGACTTCACGATCAGCGCCGCGATCAGCACCGCGGGGATTCCCCCCAGCATGAGGCCGAGCGCCGGACGGGCGGAGAAGGCTTGGGCCTTGGCGAACTGCACTCCGGCCACCGGCATCAGGAAGGCGCAGCTCGCCATCATGATCGGAAAGGCCGCCCGCGGCTCCATCCCCAGCAGGCTGATCATGATGAGGCAGGGCCCGTACAGCCCGATCCCCAGGGTCATGAACGCGCCCAGCACGAAGTTCCCGATGATCCCGAGGATCAGCCTGGTCCCGGTGAGGCCGAGCGCCGTCCCTCCCGCCGCGACGATCCCCAGGTTGGCCATAGTGAACAGCACCGCCGCGGCCACCAGCGCCAGGCCCATCCCGATCTGGATGTTCCGCCGGGGCCACCGGGACACCACCCCGGCGCCGAGCCAGGCGCCCACGATCGAGGCGCCGATCAACAGCACCAGGGTCGCGAAGTTCACATTGACGATCGCGATGAAGATGAACGACTGCACGATGGTGGGCAGGGTGTGGCCCAGGGTCAGGGTCCCCGGAATCTTCTCGTCCGGCACCATCTTGAAGAACCGGAACAGCGCGGTGGTCGGCGCGTAGGACCCGATCCCCAGGGTGTCGAAGAAGTTGGTGCCGAATCCGATGGCGATCTCGGACGGCCCGGGCATCTCGGCGCCGTTGTTCTGGGCCCGGCCCGCGATCAGGGCGCGCCGCCACACCGCGAGATAGATGACCGCGACGACGCCGAGGGCGACGAAGAGAATCAGTTTCGGATTGTCCATGGAATCCTAGGCGGATTTGGCCGCGGGCATCTCACCGGTGTTCTGCGCTTCGACGTCGTCGACCCGGATCACGATCGCCGTGATATTGTCCAGCCCTCCCCGCCGGTTGGCGTCGGCGATCATCTTGTTGACGCAGGTCTCGGGATTCTCTTCGGCGCTCATGATGGTGGCGAGCTGCTGGTCCTCCAGCATTCCGGTGAGCCCGTCCGAGGCCAGCAGCACCACGTCACCCCGCTCCAGGTTGCCGAAGTAGATGTCGGGCGCCACGTCCTCGTTGGCGCCGACGCAGCGGGTGATCACGTTGCTGTAGGGGTGGGTCCGGGCCTGTTCGGGGGTGAGCAGGCCGGCGTCCACCTGCTCCTGCACGTAGCTGTGGTCCTTGGTGAGCTGGAGCAGATCGCCCTCCCGCAGGAGGTAGGCCCGGCTGTCTCCCACCTGCCCGATCAGGTACCGGCGCGAAAAGAGGACCATGACGGTCGCCGTGGTCCCCATGCCCCGCTTGTCGTGCTCGGCGAGGGTGCGGTCGAAGATGGCGGCGTTGGCCTTGCGGATCGCGCTCCGCATCCGCGCGGCCGCCTCGGCGTCGGAGAGGCCCCGGAGGCTGCCCAGCTCCGTGGAGACGATCTTCACCGCCATCTCGCTGGCCACCTCGCCGGCCGCGTGGCCGCCCATACCGTCGGCCACGATGAACAGCCCCCCGGCGCAGTTCAGCAGGAAGCTGTCCTCGTTGCCTGACCGGACCACCCCGACATCCGTGTTCCCCGCGCAGGATATCCGCATGACGATCAACGGAGCAGGAGGAAGCCGGCCAGGAGCAGCGCTCCGGCCAGGGCGAGGATCAGGATGCGCCGCCGCGAGATTGCGTCGGCGCCTTCGGCGCCCGGCAAAGAGGGCTGGGCCATCGCGGCGGTCGTGTCCACCCGTTTCACACCACGGTCCCGGGGCTCGAACAGGAGCAGCACCTCGCCGAGGGTGATCTGCACCCCGGGCGAGAGGGCGACATCGCCCCGCACCGCCTCGCCATCCACCCGGCTTCCATTCGTCGAGCCCAGATCGGTCAGCACCCAGATTCCTTCCTTGAGCTGCAATTTCGCATGATTGGCGCTGATGCTCGCATCGGGCAGTGCGATGTCGTTGAACTCCCCCCGGCCGATGTTGACGACCGGGCCCCGAACCGGAAGCCGCTCCCCCTTGCGCTGCCCGCGTTTGACCAGCAGGGTGGCGAGCGGTTCCGCCGGCCCGGCCGGCGCCGGCTCGGGCATCGGCGGGGGTCGCCGCACCGCCTGCAACCCGACAACAGTATCACCCAGCCGGTAACCGGCACCGGCCGGGGCGGGGCTGCCCCCGGGGAGATGATACCGGAAATCCGTCTCCCCGATCCGGATCAGGTCTCCCTCGCGGAGCAGGACTGGTGCCGTGATCCGCCGCCCGTTGACCGAGACGCCGTTCCCGCTCAAATCCACCAGAGAATCGCCCCCGGGACCCCGGAGAATCTCGGCATGCCGGCGCGACACCAGATCGGATTCCACCACCAGGTGAGAGGACGCTTCGCGCCCGATGACGAAGGGTGCCGCCTCCACCGGATACTCACGTCCATCGGCCAGACTGACCAGCCGTGCTTTCGGGGTGCCTGGGGACGGGGGGACGGCGCCCACGATCCGGGTCGCGCCGGCGCGGTCGGGATCGCTGACCGCAATCTGGGCCCCACCGATGACCAGCTTGTCACCGTGCATCAGGGGCGTGGGATCTGAGCCCAGCCGCGAGCCGTTGACGAGAATATCCGCGCCCGGCTCCTCCGCTGTCACCACCGCCATGCCCGGCTTGAGCAGGCGGACCAGCGCGTGCCGGGGCCGCACCCCGGGGGCATGCACCGCCAGGCCCGCGTCGGGCCCCGAGCCGATGACGATTCCACCGGCGGCCACAGGGGAACGGCGACCGCCGTATTCAAGCTCCATCCGCGTGGGTCGTCCTAGGGTGAAACAGACCGCTCAAACGTAGGCTGCGGCTGGGCGGG
>DATCXX010000152.1:0-4394 GCA_036565615.1 Gemmatimonadales bacterium
CTCGAGCCGCTGCCGGCGCTCCCGCTGCGGCGCCGAGCGGATGTCCTTCCCGGCTTCGGCCAGCAGATCGAAGGCGACGAACGAGGACGGAACAGCCTTGGAGAGTTTTTCCACCCGGGAGGCGGCGGGGTGAAGCCGCATCTGGAGCGCGTCGAAGTCGAGGCCGTGCTCGGTCACGATCACGATCTCGCCGTCCACCACGCATCCCCTGGGCAGTGCCGCCAGCAGGGCGTCGTGCAGCTCGGGGAAATAGCGGTCCAGCGGCTTCGACTCCCGGCTCTGGATGTAGAGGTCGGTATCGCCCCGGTAGACGATGGCGCGGAAGCCATCCCACTTCGGCTCATACAGGAAGTCGCCGGTGGGGAGCTCTTCCGCCAGGGTGGCGAGCATGGGCTCGACCGGGGGAGCGATGGGGAAGCCTGGGCTCACTCCGGCATTCTAATGCGCCGCCCCGACCCCTCGCCATTGCGCGGGATTACCGGAGACGGCATGCTTGGCTTTGCGATGTCTTCCCCGGCCGACTTGAGCGCTTCGATCGTCTCCGCCTGGCGGACCACCAACCAGGTTACCGTCTACCTCGTCGAGCAGATTCCTCCCGGTCTCTGGGCGGCCCCGGTGCCCGGGGTGCCCCGGCGCACCATCCGCACGATCGCCGCACACCTGCACAACACGCGCTGCAGCTGGGTCAGAACTCTGGGCCGGGAGCACGGAGTTGCCGTTCCGGCCCGGGTCGATCAGCATACGGTGTCCCGGCGGGCGCTGGGGGCGGCGCTCAGGCACAGCAGCCGGGGGATCGAAGCCCTGCTCCGGCTGGCGCTCGCCGCCGATGGCGTCCTGCCGGCGCCGAAATCCTATGTATGGCGGAATCTGCCCCTGGATGTGGGACACATCCTGACGTATTTCGCAGCCCATGAAGCGCATCACCGGGGCCAGATCATGATGGTGTTGAGGCAACTTGGCCGGCCGATGCCCCGGACCGTCATGGGCGGGTTGTGGCAGTGGACCAAGCTCTCGCGAGACACCTCGAGATGAATCCATCGACCCTGCTCAAGCGTCTCAGCGCCTTTCTTCCGGTGGCCATGTCGCTGACGGCCCTCGCCACGGTGCTGGTGCCCATCCTGGCGCTGCAGCTCACCGCCGCGCTGGCAGCGCTGACGCCGGTTTTTCTGCTCCGCTGGTAGGGTTTGAAAACGCGAGGTCCAGCTTGCCCCCTGGCAGGCTGGACCTCGGTGCTGCATGACCGATCGGCGCGGGACTGCGCCGGTCGCGGGCTATTGCGTCTTACCAGCTACCGGCAATCCGCGCCTTACGTGGGTCACTAGACACTGGATCACCTCCTCGGTTGCAAGGTGGACGTGAGGGGTACCCAGGAAATCTAAGGGAGGGGGAATCCGCCGTCCAATGTCAGGCCATGGACCCGAATCCTGGCGCACCCGGGTCGAGCGCTGGAAACTCAACCTGTTTCCCGCCTTTCGGGGAACCGGCGGGTGGGTCACGTATATCTGCCGGGACTGGTCCGAAGTTCGGATCGCCGTGCCGCTCTCCTGGCGCACCCGGAACTATGTCGGCACCATCTACGGGGGCAGCCTCTACGGGGCGGTCGATCCGGTTTACATGCTGATGCTGATCAAGTCCCTCGGCCCGGGGTACGTGGTCTGGGACAAGGCCGCCACTATCCGGTTTCGGCGTCCGGGCCGCTCCCGACTCACCGCGACCTTCCGGCTGGGGCCGGAAGTTCTCACCGGCATCCGCGAGGAGCTCACCCGGGTCCCCAAGCTGGATCGGGTCTTCGTGGTCGAGCTGGTCGATCGGGACCAGGTGGTGCATGCCGTGGTGGAGAAGACCGTCCACGTGAGCCGTCGCGTGCCCGCCTTGTGAGGCGGACAGTCGCTCCTTACGACCGGAAGGCCGCCGCCTACGACGCCATTGTCGGCCGGCCGGTCTACCACCGGGTGTTCTGGGGAACTTCGACCCAGTCGTTCGGCCGCTTTGGCCGGGCCGCGCTCGAGGCTGCGGGGGACGGTCCCTTTGCCGAAGTGGGGTGCGGCTCGCTCCTGTTCACCGCACCGATGTATCGGGAGGTCCGAGCCCGCTCCGTCGCCCTGGTCGATCGTTCGATGGGGATGCTTCGCCGGGGACGCCGGCGGCTCGGCTCAGCCGAGCGCCCCCTCCCCGCGGGGATCACCATGCTGCATGCCGACGCGGCGGCGCTGCCGCTCCGGCGCGGGATCTTCCCGGCCATTCTGAGCCTGAACCTGCTTCATGTTCCGTGTGACCGGAGCGCCATTGTCGCCGAATGTGCCCGGAGCCTGCTGCCAGGCCGGGGCCGGCTCTTCGTCACGTCGCTGGTACGTTCGGGCCGGTGGTCGGATGGCTGGCTGTCGATGCTCCATCGGGCTGGTGAGCTTGCTGCGCCGCTGACGGTCGACCAGCTGCGGGAGACCGTCGCGGGCCGATGGGCGCTCATCGAGTCGGTCAGCCTGGAGGGAAACATGTGCTTCCTGGTGGTACGACACGGCGGCTGAGCCGCCGTGCCACCGCTGGTCCCCCGCAGGGAAGGAGATTCACATGCATGTCGTTCGGCGATGCTGGACTTTCGTGGCGGTGTTGCTCGCCATGAGCTGCAGCCCCGATGCCGGGGACACCGACACCGGTGAGGCCGCGGCGCTGCCCCAGTGGACCTGGGATTCCACCATGGTCTTCCCGGCCGATCGCTCGCTGCTGCGTCCGGAAGACGGCATCGCCCTTCCCGACGGGCGGCTCATCGTGTCCGATCAGGCGCACGGACTTCGCCTGGTCGAGGTGGACGGCCGCAGCAAGCCGTTCGGCGACCTGGTGGCCAAGGGGTATGCCCACCGCCCGCCCGATCACAACGGCGGCGCCAATGGCGTTTCGCTCGAGCCCGGCGGCACCCACCTTCTGGTTGCCGATGTCTTCGGCGGGGCGATCTATCGGGTGGAAGTGGCGAGCGGCGCCACGGAAAAACTCTATCAGCACCGCTACGGCATCAACACCGCGGTGCGGGATTCCCGGGGTGCGATCTGGTTCACCCAGAGCACCCAGAGCACTCCGGAGGCCGGCGAGGCCCGGATGTGGGCGGCGGTGGACATTCCCCGTGCGGAAGGCGCCCTGCTTCGTCTCGGAATCCGTGACGGTCGGCTGGCCGGTGAGGCCCAGGTCCTGGTGGATTCGCTGTTCTTCGCGAACGGCCTGGCGATCGATGAGGCCGGCGGCCAGCTCTACCTGGCTGAAACGGTCGGAGGACGGGTGCTGCGCTACCGGGTGGACCTCGACTCGGGGCGGGTGAGCGAACGAACGGTTTTCATCGACAGCGTCGGGGCGGACAACCTGGAGCTGGATGGCGAGGGTCACCTCTGGGTCGCGGTGCCGCTGAGCAACGAGCTGATGGTGGTGAGCACCGCGACGGGAGCGCGCCACTCCGCCTTTCGCTCCCTGACGCCGGCGCAGCAAGAAGTCCTTCAGGAGTTCACGCGTCGGGGCCAGGCCGGGGTGTCCCGCATGGAGCTGTTCACCCCGGCGGTCTGGTCCCCGCTGCCCGGTCCGATCACCGGGGTGATTATCTCACCCGGAGGCGGACCGGTCTACCTCACCGGACTCGGGAATGCCCTGGTCAAGCTGAGCCGCTGACGGCCTCAGGGGATGGCGCCCACCATGCCGGCGGGAATGTGATGCCGGGTTTCAAGCGCCCGTCGAAGGCCGAGCTCGCGGCAGCCGCCGGACGCCGGCTCCCCGACGTCCTGAGACCGGATCTCGACGTCGTCTTTTGCGGGATCAATCCCGGCCTCTACTCGGCGGCGACCGGTCACCACTTTGCCCGCCCGGGAAACCGGTTCTGGCCGGCGCTTCACGCGGGGGGGTTCACCGGCCGGCTGCTCCGGCCGGACGAGGACCATCTGCTGCCCGACTGGGGCTCCGGGCTCACCAATCTGGTCGCACGCGCCACCGCCGGCGCCGCCGAGCTGAGCAAAGCCGAGCTCATCGAAGGTCTGTCGGTACTGGAAGAGAAGATCCGGACCTTCCACCCTCGCTGGCTGGCTGTTCTTGGCATCGGGGCGTTTCGAACCGCGTTTCAGCGTCCTCGCGCGGGTCTGGGACGGCAGGAAGGAGGCTTCGCCGGGGCGAGGGTCTGGGTGCTGCCCAATCCCAGCGGGCTCAACGCCCACCATCAGCCGGAGCACCTCGCTGCCGCCTTCCGGGCCCTCAGGCGGGCGACGGTCTCCGGCTTCGGAGGGACCTCGCGCTAAGCGCCGCCCTTGGCCTTCACCTTCTCCCCGATCTGAAGCTGCCCGGTGCGAACAATCACATAGACCGATTCTTCACCTGCGGCGCCGGCGGGGGTCAATTCGAATCCCACCTCCCCCGCATCGGCTTCT
>DATCXX010000155.1:0-3047 GCA_036565615.1 Gemmatimonadales bacterium
GTCAAACGGCCCAACGAGCGGCGCGCCCGTGGCCCTGGTGGTCCTGGATGGCTGGGGATACCGCACCGAACGCGAGGGCAACGCAATCGAGCTCGGCAACACTCCGGTCTGGCACGGTCTGTGGAATTCCTCGCCCCGCACTCTCCTCGACGCCAGCGGTCTCGCGGTCGGACTCCCCGAGGGGCAGATGGGCAACAGCGAAGTGGGTCACTTGAATCTCGGCGCCGGACGGGTGGTTCCCCAGGACCTGGTGCGAATTTCCCAGACCATCGCGAGTGGTGAGTTCTTCCGGCTCCCGCCCTTCCTCACGCTGGGGGCGGCGCTCCGCACATCCGGAGGCACCCTGCACCTCGCCGGCCTGGTGGGCAACGGCGGGGTGCACGCCATGGATTCCCATCTCCTGGCCTGCGTCGAGCTCGGGGTCCGGCTCGAGGTCCCCCGCATCGCGGTCCATGGTTTCCTCGACGGCCGGGATACCCTTCCCCAGTCGGCCGAGCAGTTCGTGGCGAGGCTCCAGGACGAGCTCGCCCGGATTGCCGGGCCCCGCGCCGCCATCGCCTCCCTGGTGGGTCGCTACTTCGCCATGGACCGCGATCACCGCTGGGACCGCACCCGGCTGGCGTACCAGCTGCTGGTCCAGGGCGCCGGGGTACCCGCCACCGATCCGGTCCAGGCGATACGAGACGCCTACGCCCGGGGGGAAACCGACGAATTCGTCCGTCCCATCGTCCTGACCCGGGACGGCGCGCCGGTGGCGACGCTGCGGGACGGCGACGGAGTGCTCTGCTTCAACTATCGCAGCGACCGGATGCGGCAGATCGTGCGCGCCCTCGCCGTGCCGGGGTTCGAGGCCTTTCCGGTGCCGGACCGGCCCCGGGTGCAGCTGGTCACCATGACCCAGTACGATGCGACCTTTCCCTTCCCCCAGGCATTCCCTCCCTTCAGTCTGGCGCGCATCCTGGCCGAGCAGCTGGCCGACCGGGGACGGACCCAGTTCCGCACCGCGGAAACGGAGAAGTATCCCCACGTGACTTACTTCTTCAACGGCGGCACCGAGCCGCCCTTCCCCGGCGAAGAACGGGAGCTGGTGCCCTCGCCGCGGGTAGCGACCTACGACCTGGCCCCGGAGATGAGCGCGGTGGGCATCACCGACGTGCTCTGCCGGGCCCTGCGCACCAGAGACCACGATTTTCTGCTCTGCAATTTCGCCAACGCCGACATGGTCGGACACACCGGGGTGCAGTCCGCCATCATCACCGCGGTGGAGACGGTGGACCGCTGTCTGGGACGGATCGTGGCCGCCTGCGAGTCGAGCGGAACCCGGCTGCTGCTCACCGCCGACCACGGCAACTGCGAGCTGATGATCGACCCGGACACCGGCGGGCCCCACACCGCGCACACCACCAACCCGGTTCCCTTCGTGGCGGTCAATGCCGGAATCGCCACGCTCCGCCGGGGCGGCGCGCTGTGCGATGTCGCCCCCACGATCCTTCACCTCCTCGCCCTCGAGCAGCCGTCCGAGATGACCGGACGCGCGCTCCATGAGAGCTGAGCTGCCCATGCGATTCCGCACGCTCCCGATCCTGGTTCTCCTGCTCGCTCCGCCCGCGGTGTCGGCGCAGGTGGGCCACGACCCCAACCGCTCACCCTACCGCACCCTCCGGTACGGGCAGTTTATCGGCGCATCGGCCAGCTATTTCAACGGAGTCGGCGGCCGGATCGGGGTGGCGCCCCACAAGGGCGCCATGGCGGGCCTGCGCTACGATTTCCTCGGCTCGGGCACCATCACCATCGGACTCGCCGCCAGCTATGGCCAGCTGGACCGTTTCGTGGTCGATCCCAGCAAGCCCATCGAGACCGCGCGGACCGGCCCGCTCCAGCAGAGCGTCTCCATCGTCGAAGGCATTCTTCAGTTCAACCTCACCGGGGGCAAGACCTGGAACCGGATCGCGCCCTTCGTGAGCGGGGGATTCGGCGTGGTGCTGGCGGGAAGCACGCCGGAAGACTCGACCGGCTTCAAGTTCCGAACCAAGCTGGCCATCACGCCCGGCATCGGGGCGCGGGTTTTCCTGAGCGAGCGGCTCTTTCTCAAAGTGGAGGCCCGCACCGCGTTCTGGCAGATCAGCTACCCGGCATCCTTCCGGTCACCGCCCAGCAGCGACCCCGCCAAGCCGCCGGTGGTTCTGGGCTCCGGCAAGGAGTGGGTGACCAACGGGTGGTACTCGCTCGGGTTGAGCTACGCCTTTCACCGTCCGTTCTGAGCCGGCCCCCATGCCGGTCTCGCTCACCCGCAGCCTCGGCTTCCGCGCCTCCCATCGCTACTTCAAGCCGGAGTGGAGCGAGGAAGCCAACCGGACCCGGTTCGGCTGGACGGCGGAGGAGCCCGGTCATGCCCACGACTACCGCTGCAGCGTGACGGTCACCGGCCCGCTCGATCCCGACACCGACATGATTCTCGACCTGCCCGGCCTGGACCGGATCCTGGCCGAGGAAGTCACCGCGCGGCTGGACGGCCGGCACCTCAATCTCGATCTCCCCGAATTCGCCTACGGCCGCACTCTGCCGAGCTGCGAAGCGCTGGCGCGGTATCTCTTCCGGCGCATCGCCGCGCGGCTTCCCGCCGGAGTGACCCTGGCCCGGGTGCGGGTCGCGGAGGATGCCTCGCTCCATGCCGACTGCACCGGAGAGTCCTGAGCCGCGCCGCCCTCCCAAGCGGGGGGGACGGATGGGCGATCAGGCCGCGGTCGAGGAAGTCCCGGTCTGGCTGGAGCTGAACGGCATCCCCGTGGTCACCTGGATGTGCACCCCGGATCTCCTGGAGGAGCTGGCAGTGGGATGGCTGGCGGGCGAGGGGTACATCGAGGGAATCGACCAGCTGCGACTCCGCCCCTGCGCCACCGACTTGGGCTTCTGGGCCGAGGTTCCCGCGGAGCGCGTGGCGGCGGTGACCGCCGAGGGGCGGAAACCGGTCCTGGCGTCGGGTTGCGGTGCGGTGAGCATCTTCCTGGCCGACGCCGACTCGTTCACCCCGGCGGCCCGGCGGGGCG
>DATCXX010000223.1:0-4603 GCA_036565615.1 Gemmatimonadales bacterium
CCTGCGGGCCCGGCAGACCGCGGACAGCCTGGCCCGTCTCGGCGTCATGCCCGCCTCGGTGCGACCCGACACCACCGCGTCCCCGCCGCAGCAGGCCGGCTGGCGCTACACCCCGCCGCCCCGGGCATCCAACCGCGCCGGAATGAATCGCTTCGTCTGGAACCTCCGAGCCGCCGATGCGGTCGGCTTCGACGGCATGATCATGTGGGCCGCCGGCACCACCGGTCCAATGATTCCGCCGGGCACCTACACGGTGCGGGTGACAGCCGGCGGCAAGTCGGAGAGCCAGACTTTCGTGGTCAAGCGCGATCCACGCACCGAAGCCACCCAGGCCGACCTCGACGAGCAGTACGCCTTTCTCATGCGGATTCAGGAGCGCGCCAACGAGGCCAACAACGCCGTGCGCACCATTCGCAACGTCAAGGCCCAGGCCACCGACCGGAAGGAACGGGCCGGGTCCCGGGGAGCGGCGCTGGCCCGGCTGGCCCAGACCCTGGAGTCCCAGCTTTCCGCCGCCGAGGAAGAGATCTATCAGGTGCGGAACCGCTCCGGGCAGGATCCGCTCAACTACCCGATCAAGCTGAACAACCAGATCGCCGGGCTGGCCGGCGTGGTGGCAAGCGCCGAAGCCAAGCCCACCAAACAGTCCTACGAGGTGTTCGAGCTGCTCTCCGCCCAGCTCAAGGTGCAGCTCGACCGGATGCAGGCCGCACTGGGCGCGCCGCTCTCGGCAGTCAACGCCGAGCTGGCCAGACTCGGGCTTCCACCCATCACGCCGGCTCCCGAGCCGGCCCGGGCGCCGATCTCGTGAGGGCAGCGGGCTTGCTTCGGCCGTTCCGCGGCCTCGCAATGATGGCCCTCGCCTCCTGCGGCCCGGGGGCAGCGAAGTCGCCGCCCTTCGAGGCGCTGGCCCTGGCGGCCGACACGCTGGAGGCGCCCTGGACCAATCTCCCGGTCGCAGCGGTCCTGGGCACCGGGCGCTGGGTGCTGGTGGCGGGGGACTGGGATGCCGCCGCCATCGCCGATTTCACCGGCAAATCGCTCACCCCGCTGGGTGGGGCAAAGCAGCAGGTGTTCCAGCACCCCAACGCGGTCTTCAGCGTCGGCGACACTATCTACCTCTCCGATTGGGGCAGGCGGCGCACCACGGTGTGGACCGGCGACGGCCGGCTCATCGATTCGATCCCTTCACCCGATGCCCTCCGGGGCATCGCGCCGCGGGGGCGGGATGGCGCCGGGCAGCTCTACTTCGAGGTGCGTCCCATCCCGGGACGGGGCGGGATCGGCAACCGGGACTCGGCGGCCATCGTCCGAGCCCCCCGTGATCTGTCCCGCTTCGATACCGTTGCCCGGCTCGCGCCGGTGGACGTGCGCGAGATGGAACGCGGCGATGTCACCCGGTTCGAGCGGCAGGTGTTCAGCGGCGACGACCTCTGGGGGGTGTGGCGGGACGGCACCGTGTGGATCGCACGGCTGCTCCGCAACCAGATCGAATCGGTCGAGCCGGGCGGCCGGGTCACCCTGGGTCCGGAGCTCCCGGATCCGGTGTACGAAGTGACCCAGGCCGACCGGCTGCGCTATCTCCAGGGATTCCCCGCCGAGGTCCGGCCCAAGGAGGGCGACCTTCCCTGGGCACTGATCCTTCCACCCTTCGTCGCCGCGTTCTCCGCTCGCGACGAGACCATCTGGCTGGAGAAGAGCAAGCCGGTGCTCGACTCCCTGCGGGCCATTCAGGTGCTGGACCGGCGCGGCGATCTGCTCCGCATCCTGCGGATGGTGGGCCATGCGCGGCTCCTCGCCGTGGGGACCGAGTCGCTGCTGTTCGGGGAGCAGTTCGAACGGGGCGTCCGTCTGATGCAGGTCAGGATTCCAGCGCCCCCGCCGCCGGCGCAGTGAGGATTCGGGCCTTTTTCCTGGCGGGGGCTCTCGCCGGCGTTCCGGCCGCGCTCGCGGGCCAGCGCCATTCCCTCCTTCCCGACTCGGTGATCGGCGCGCTTGCGGGCGAGCTCTCCGGCGAAACCGCCAAGCGCAATCTGGAGCGCATCGCGGGAGAGCACCGGATTCGGGGATCGCTCGGGTTCCGCCGGGCCGCCCAGCACATCGTCGAGCGGCTCACCGCCTACGGGCTGTCCGACGCCCGAATCGAGTCGCTCCCCGCCGACGGGATCCTCTATTACGGCAGCCAGCGATCCCGGCCCCCCTGGGACGCGGAATTCGCCGAGCTCTGGCTGCTCCGGCAGAACGGTCAGGCGTGGGAACGAGCCGAGCGGCTGGCGAGCTGGGACGCCATGCCGGTCTCGCTGGCGCAGGACAGCGAGAGCGGGCAGGCCACCGCGCTCCTGGTGGACGTGGGCGATGGAACCAGCGAGCGGGATTACGCCGGCAAGGATGTTCGCGGCAATCTGGTGCTCACCTCGCAGCAGCCTGGGGCGGTGCAGGATCTCGCGGTCGGGCGGTTCGGCGCGGCCGGGATCGTGAGCTATGCCCAGAACCAGCGCACCGCCTGGTGGGGCGAAGACGAGAACCTGGTGCGCTGGGGGCACCTGGAAACCTTCTCCGCGCATCCCACCTTCGCGTTCATGGTCTCCCTCAAGCACGGCCGCGCCCTCCGGCAGCGTTTGCTCTCGGGCGAAGCGGTCCGGCTCGAGGCCCGGGTCAGGGCCGGCAAGCATGCCGGCGGATATGAAGTGGTCACCGCGACGATTCCCGGCGCCGACCCCGTGCTCCGCTCCCAGGAAATCGCCTTCAGCTGCCACCTCGACCATCAGCGGCCCGGCGCCAACGACAACGCCAGCGGCTGCGTTGCGATCCTCGAAGCAGCCCGGGCGCTGGCCAAGCTGATCGCCGAAGGACGCCTGGCCCGGCCGGCCCGGACCCTCCGCTTCATCTGGCCCCCGGAGATCGAGGGGACCCTGGCGATGCTGAACGGAGTCCCCGGGCTGGCGGAACGGATCCGGGCCGCGATTCACATGGACATGGTCGGCGGAGGTCCGGAGACCAGGGCGACGTTTCACGTCACCCGGGGGCCCGGCAGCCTGCCATCCTTCGTCTACGACGTGGGCGCCGAGTTCGGGGCGCTGGTCAATCGCGAGTCGGCCGACTTTGCGGGGACCGGATCGGCCCGCTACCCGCTGGTTTCTCCCGAAGGGGGCAAGGAGCCGCTCCGCGCCGAGTTCCCCGCCTTCACCATGGGCAGCGACCACGAGGTCTACAGCGATGGCTCGTTCCGGATCCCGGCGATCTATCTCAACGACTGGCCCGACCGCTACATCCATACCAACTTCGACACCCCGGCCAATATCGACGCCACCAAGCTGGAGCGGGCGGCGTTCATCGGTGCGGCGAGCGGGTACTACCTCGCGACCATCGGCGCCGGCGATACCGGGGCGCTGCTCGAGCTGGTCCAGTCCGCCGCCCTCCGGCGCACCGCGTCGATGCTGGAGCGCCGGGGCGCGCTCACCCCTCGCGAGGCGATGAATCTCACCCTGCACCACTTCCGCGCCGAGCGAACCATCGTCGGGTCGATCGAGGGATTCGCGCCGCTGAACCCGGCGGAGCGGGCGGTGGCCGAGAGTTTCATCGCCGGCCTGGAGCGCGCCGCGCCCGGCGGTCCCCTGTCCGGCGCGCGAGAAACCGCGGGGGGCGGCGTGATCTACCGCCGCAACCCCGCGCTCAAGGGGCCGATGTCGGTCTTCGGCTACGACTATCTCAGCGACAAGTACGGCGAAGCACGCACCGGCGCCCTTGGGATTTTCCGCTACGCCGGGCTCTGGGGAAGGGGCGGTGAATACGGCTACGAGGTGCTGAACCTGGTGGACGGCAAGCGGTCTCCCGCGGAAATCCGGGACGCCGTCTCGGCCATCTACGGCCCGATTCCGCTCCCGGTCGTGGTGGAGTTTCTCGGCGCGCTCGAAGCGGCCGGGGTGGTTGTCAGGTAGTCCTGCGGTACCGGCGGATCGTCGTGGCGCCGGCCCATCCGGTCCATCCGGCGGCGCTCCCGCCGGGCCTTCCCCTCCTCGTACCACCGGCGGGTCATTTCCCCGGCCAGATCGCGGTTGCCGAGCCCGAACGCCAGCCCCACCGCCAGCGCCGCCGCGCCGAGGATCAGGGTGAACGCCGAGGTCACCAGCTCGTCGGCCACGCCCAGATGCTGCACCGCCATGAACACCGCGATCATCACCACGGCGCCCTTGGCGGCGCGCGCCAGCGTGGGCACCCCCTCCACCGCGCCCGCCGAGGCCAGCACCAGGGCCCGGACGAACTCACCCACGATCATGCCCAGGATCACGATCACGATGGCGGCGATCAGCGTCGGGATGAACGAGAGCATGGTCCCGAACATTTCCCGGATGCTCTCCAGCCCGAGCGCCGAGCTGGCGAGCAGGATCACCACCAGCATCACCAGCCAGAACAGCAGCTTGCCCACGGCATGAATCGGGTCGAGCCGGGTGCCGGTTCGGCCCATGGCTTCGGAGATGCCTCCCGCTTCGGCCACCTTGTTGAAGTTGAGCCGCTTGAGCAAAGCGTCGGTCCAGCGCTCCAGCAGCCGGGCCAGCAGGTAGCCCGCGATCAGGATGGCGATGGCCGCCGCGAACGGCGGTAA
>DATCXX010000243.1:0-5385 GCA_036565615.1 Gemmatimonadales bacterium
GGGTGGACTCCGTGTTCGGCCGCTTCACCGCCCCCGGGTCGCCGGGCTGCGCGCTCGGGGTGGTGCGGGAGGGGCGGCTGGACTATGCCCGGGGTTACGGCCTCGCCAGCGTCGAGCACGGAGTCCCGATCACCCCGGCGACGGTGTTCGACATCGGGTCGGTCTCCAAGCAGTTCACCGCCATGGCGATCGTGCTCCTGGCCCAGGACGGCAAGCTCTCCCTCGACGACGAGATCCAGAAGTTTCTCCCCGAAATACCCCGCTACCCGGCCGGCGCCATCACCATCCGGCATCTCCTCCACCACACCAGCGGACTGCGGGATTACATCGACGTATTAAGCTGGAGCGGGATCGCCGACGAGGCGGTGACGACCGATGCCGACGCGCTGCTCGCCATTTCGAAGCAGCGGGTCACCAACTTCGCCCCCGGCTCGGAGTTCCTCTACAGCAACAGCGGCTATTTCCTGCTCTCGGTCATCGTCAGGCGGGTCAGCGGGCAAACGTTGCGGTACTTCGCGGCGAACCGAATCTTCGGGCCGCTCGACATGAGCCGGACCCAGATCGTGGACCGCCATGAGATGATCGTGCCGGGCAAGGCGGGCTCCTACGCCCCCGGCCCCGGCGGGGGCTTCGGGCTGTCGCTCGCCAACTGGGAGCAGACCGGCGACGGCGCGGTGAACACCACGGTCGAAGACCTGGTCAAGTGGGAGCGGAACTTCGAGACCGGCACCGTGGGCGGGGCGGCGGGCATCGCCGAGCTGCACCAGACCGGCATGGCGGGCGGGAAGCCGATTACCTATGCGCTGGGACTCGGGATAGACAGCCTGCGCGGGGTACGGCGGGTATCGCATGGCGGAGCCTGGGCCGGATACCGCGCCCACATCGCCCGGTTCCCCGACCAGAAGCTCTCGCTGATCTCGCTCTGCAATCTGTCCAACAGCAACCCCGGCCAGCTCAATGAGCGGGTGGCGCTGTTGCTGCTCGAGGGAAAACTCGGTCCCGCCACGGCGCCGGGGACTTTCGTGCGGTCCCCCATGGCGAGAACCTTTTCCCCGACGCCCGATGCACTCTCCGGGATTGCCGGGACCTACCGGAGCTCGGAGCTGCTGGCCGACTGGGTCATCTCGGTGCGCCGCGACTCCGTGCTGGCGCGCGCCGGCCTCGGCGCCGAATTCTCCCTTCGTCCGGTGGCGGCCGATACCTTTGCCGCCTTCGGCACCCGGGTGGTGTTCTCCCGGACCGGCGGAACCGTCTCCGGCCTCACGCTCGACAACCGCGGCCTGCGCAGTTTCCGGCTCACCAAGGTGGAGGGACGATGAAGGCAAGCTGGATCCTTTGCGTCTTTGCGTCGTTGCGTCTTTGCGCCCCGGCAGAGACCCAGGCGCAGGCGTTGGCGCGAGAAATTGACGCCCGGGCCGCCGCAGTCCTTCCCAAGGTGGTGGCCTGGCGCCGGGACATTCACCAGCATCCCGAGCTCTCCAACCGGGAGACCCGTACCGCGAAGCTGGTGGCCGATCACCTCACCTCCCTCGGTCTCGAGGTCAGGACCGGGGTGGCGCACACCGGCGTGGTCGGCGTGCTGCGGGGCGGCAAGCCCGGCCCGGTGGTGGCGCTCCGGGCCGACATGGACGCGCTGCCGGTGACCGAGCTGGTGGATCTTCCCTTCAAATCCACCGTCACCACCGAGTTCAACGGGCAGACCGTGGGGGTGATGCACGCCTGCGGTCACGACAACCACGTCGCAATGCTGATGGGCGCGGCCGAGGTGCTGGCCGGGCTCCGGGCCCAGATTCCCGGCACCATCAAGTTCATCTTCCAGCCGGCCGAAGAGGGCGTGCCGCGGGGCGAGCGGGGCGGCGCGGGGCTGATGATCGAAGAGGGCGTGCTGGAGAATCCGGCGCCGGCCGCGATCTTCGGATTGCACGTCTGGCCCGGCCCGGTCGGAGGCATCACCTACCGCTCCGGTCCGGCAATGGCCGCCTCGGATCAGCTGTTCATCGTCGTGAAGGGGCGCCAGACCCACGGCGCCCAGCCCTGGGGCGGAGTGGATCCCATCGTGGTGTCGTCCCAGGTGATCCTGGGGCTCCAGACCATCGCCAGCCGGCAGATCAACGTCACCCAGGTTCCGGCCATCATCACGGTGGGGCGGATCGTGGGCGGCAATCGCGGCAACATCATTCCCGACAGCGTGATAATGGAGGGCACCGTCCGGAGCTTCGACGAAGCGATGCGGGCCGATATCAAGGAGCGGATCCGCCGTACCGTCAGCTCGATCGCCCAGAGCGCCGGGGCGACCGCCACGGTGGACTTCGGCACCGGGAACAATCCGGTGACTTTCAACGAGCCCGCCCTGACCACCCGGATGCTGCCCACGCTCCAGCGGGTGGCCGGCGCCTCGAATGTGTCGGTGGGCGAGCTCTCCACGCCGGCCGAGGATTTTGCGCTCTATCAGCAGAAGATTCCCGGGCTCTTCGTCTTCCTGGGGGGCGTGCCCAAGGGTCAGGACCCCGCGACGGCGCCCCGCAACCACTCGCCCTCGTTCTTCGTGGACGAGGGCGTCCTCCCGCTCGGGGTCCGCACCCTGGCCTCCCTGGCGGTCGACTGGCTCTCGGCGAACCCGCCCCGGTGACCGCCGGCCCCCGTCCCGAGCTGGTTCGCAGCATCGGACGCTGGGCCCTCGCCGGCCTGGTGATCAATGGTGTAATCGGCAGCGCGATCTTCGGGATGCCCTCGCTGATCGCGGCCAAGCTGGGCCGCGCCGCGCCCTGGGCCTGGGTCATGGCGGCGGTGCTGATCGGCGTGGTGATCGCCTGCTTTGCCGAAGTGGCCTCGCGCTTTCGCGACGCCGGCGGTCCCTACCTCTACGCCCGGGCCACCTTCGGCCGCTTTGCCGGAATCCAGACCGGATGGATGGCCTACCTGGCCCGGCTCACCGCATCCGCCTCGGTGGCCAATCTGTTCGTGATTTACCTGGGCGAGTTCTGGCCCGGCTTCAGCGGCAGAGCGGTCGGGATCGCGGTGCTGGCGATTCTGCTGGGGGCGCTTGCGCTGGTCAATTATCGCGGGGTGGGGCTGGGGTCCCGGGTCAGCAGCGTGATTGCCGCCGCCAAGCTCGCCGGCCTCGGCCTCTTCGTGCTGGTGGGGCTGATCTGGATGACCGGCCACGGCGCGGCCGCGGCGCCGCCGGCGCCTCCCGGAACCGGGCCCTGGCTCGAGGCGCTGCTGATCCTGGTGTTTGCCTACGGCGGCTTCGAAGCGGCCATGATGCCGTTGTCGGAAGCAAAGAATCCGGAACGGGACGCTCCGGTCGCCCTGTTCACCGCGCTGGCGGTCTCCGCGCTGATCTACACTTCGGTCCAGCTGGTGGTGACCTGGTCGGTTCCCGATGCCGCCAGTCAGGCCCGGCCGGTGGCCGCCGCGGCGAGCGTGTTCCTGGGGCCGGTCGGGGGCGCGCTGATGGCGCTGGTCGCTCTCACCTCAACCTTCGGATACCTCGCCGGCGGCATGGTCAACGTGCCCCGGCTCACCTTCGCGATGGCGGAGCAGCGCGATCTGCCCCGGCCCTTCGGGGCGGTGCACCGGGTGTTCCGCACCCCTCACCTGTCGATCCTCTGTTATGCGGTGGCGACGTTCGCGCTGGCGGCGAGCGGAAGCTTCCTCAGAAACCTGACCCTGTCGGTGGTGGCCCGGCTGATCACCTATGGCCTGGTGTGCGCGGCCGTGCCGGTCCTGCGGGCCCGGGACGGCACCCCCCGCGCAGCCCCTCCCGCGCTGTTCCGGCTTCCCGCGGGGATGCTGTTCGCGATCCTCGGAGTCGCCGGCATGGCGGTGATGGCGACCCAGGTCAGCCGAGGCGAGGCGATCGTGATGGTGATCGTGATCGCGCTGGCGACGGTGCACTGGCTGGTCGTGAGAGGTGAGAGGTGAGAGGTGAGAGGTGAGAGGTCAGGGGTCAGGGGTCAGGGGTCAGGGGTCAGAGATCAGGGAACTGCCTGACCTCGCGGGGCAGCGTGGTACCCAGCCCCGTGTCCCCTTCGCGTTGCCAGGCGCCGTAGATCGCCGGTCGAATACCCGCGCTGTCAAGGATAAAGGCCCATCCGGGCCGTGAGTCCGCCGAAATACAAGGCGATGGTTGGAGCGCGAGATCCGGGTACCCACAGATGTCACCGATAAAAGGCCGATGGGCAGGAGCGATGCGGAGCGATTAGAACAATTCTGCAATGAGGCAGCGCGCCGAGCCCCCGCCCAGGGTTTCGAACGCAGACAGCTCGGTATGCAGGATTTTCCCCCGGCGCTCCAGGGTGGCCCGGTCGGACGCCGAGAAATGCCGCCAGGCCTGGCTCGACATGACCCAGAGCGGCGTGCCGTCGCTCGCCGACAGCGCGAGACAGTTCCCGCAGTAGTTGGCGGTCTGCTCCTGGGTGAGGGGGAGAATCTCCCGGCCGGTGTTCCCGAGCCGATCCTCGACCGCCCGCCGTTCCGCCGCGGCCTCGATGGATTCGAGGCAGACCCCGGCCAGCCCGTGCCCGATGAACATCAGCACATTGGTGTGATAGAACGGCATCCCGCCCCGGTCCACCGCGGTGAACGCCACCAGGTCGTATCCCAGCATCCCGGCCCATTCCTTCGCGAGGGACAGCTCGGTCCTGGGCGAGATTGCCGCATAGGCGACCCGCGCCTGGTGATCCAGCACCAGGCTCCCGGTGCTCTCCAGGAACCGCTCCTTCTTCTCGTTGGGAGAGAGATCCACCAGCCGGGGGTAGGCCGGCCGGAGCAGGGCCACCAGGTCATTGCGCCGCTCGATCCGCCGGTTCTCCGCCAGCAGGGGGTAGAGCACCAGGGTGGCGGGTGTGCTCCCCAGGGCGGGATGGGTCGAGAACCAGTTGTTGCAGAATGGTGCGTCCGGGCTGGTGGCGAGGCTCTTGGCCAGGGTGACGGTCACCCCGTGGGAAACCAGCAGGTCCCTCAAGGCATGGTGCTGTTCCACCGCCAGGGCCGATAGCGCCGCCTCCTCCTCGGGTGGCGGGGCGGTCTGGAATGCGTTGGTGGCTTCGGTCTCCCGATTGAAACGGAAATTCACCGGCTCGATCAGCAGGGCGTGCGCGGCGGCGCGGGAAGGTGCCGGCATCAACGCGGCTTATACCTGGGGTACGCGGGATACGCCATGGGCGGCCCAAGCATAACGAGGTTCGTTCCCGCGCGTCCAGGCAGCGGACCGTGGATGTTCTCCCAGGGCCGCCAGAACTCGCAGGTGGACTCGGCCTGCTTGAGCCGCCCGGTCCACCACCCGACCGGCGCCCGGCAGCGCCCGGTGGCGGCGTGGCGGGGAGTGTGGGCGGCGCCGGCCGCGCGATCGGCGATCCGCTCCCCTTCCCACCAGCGGCA
>DATCXX010000249.1:0-3565 GCA_036565615.1 Gemmatimonadales bacterium
GGCCTGAAGCAGGCGCAGCGCTTCTTCCGCCGCATCCATCCGCCCCCGAGCCACCTGTTCCGCGCTCACCGCGTTGTCCAGCGACTCCCGGCTGGCCAGCTCGCGTGACACCAGGCTTCGAACCCGCTCGAGATCCTTGCCGGTGCGCTCCACCTCCGCCCGCGCCGCACTGAGCTCGGCCCGAGCCCGCGCGATCTCCTCGGGGCGCGATCCCGCCTGGAGGTCGCGCAGGTTGGCCTGGGCCGTGGCGACCCGGGCCCGCTCCGCGGCGATGCTGGCGTCGAGGTCCACCTGGGTGAGCGCGGCGAGGGTGTCCCCGGCCTCGACCCGGGCGCCCTCCTCCACCCGCACTGCGACCACCCGGGCGGAGCTGAGCGCCGAGAGGTCTACTTCGGGCACCTCGACCGTGCCGCGGGCTTCGAACCCATCTGCGCTCGCGCTGCCGCAGGCGGCCAGGAGCAGGGCCAGCAGCGAGGACCGGGGGGAGCTCATGCGGGCTTTCCGGTGGGAGACAATGCCGAGAGGGCGAATTCCCCGGCGTGGCGGGCGAAATCGCGGGCGGTCTGGTCGGCGACGCCCGCGGAACCCTGGCCGAAGAAGACCCCGACCGCGGGACGAAAGACGAAGAAGTAGACCACCTGCGCGATGGTGCTCAGCGCGGCGAAGCGGGGCTCGATGTCGGTCCGGAAAACCCCGCTCCGCTGGCCCTGTTCGATGACCCCGCAGAGCCGCTGGAAGGGGCCGGCGGCCATCTGAAGCATGACCTCCTGGGCGTGGCGGGCGTCGTGGTCCACCATCTCCCGCACCAGGAGCCGGTAGAGATTGGGCCGGGCCAGGAGCCACTCGGCCTGGAGCGCGAGCAGCCGGCGAATGGCATCGGAGGGAGGGATGGTTCCGTCCAGTACCGCGCCTCCCTGCGACAGGACGGTGTCGAAGAACCGCTGGAGAACCGCCTTGTAGAGGCCCTCCTTGCCGGCGAAGTAGTAGTAGATGAGGGCGGGATTGAGCCCGGCGCCGGCGCCGATCTGCTTGATGGTGGTGCGGTCGTAGCCCCTTCTCGCGAAGAGCGACTCCGCGATGTCGAGGATCTTGTCCCGGGTGCCGGCCGGCTGCTCTCGCATGCCATAATTAATCGTTCAATTAAGCATTTCGCAAGGCCCTTCTTTGCGTCTTTGCGTCTTTGCGCCATTCCGCCCGCGAGTCGAACTTGAACGAACGTCGTAACCCGTCTATCTTAAACGGCTTATGTTCGACGAGCTGTCCTCGAAACTCAGCGGCGCTCTGCAGCGGCTCACCGGCCGCGGCGTCCTCTCGGAGGATGCGGTGCGTGAGGGGCTCCGGGAGATTCGCCGGATTCTCCTCGAGGCCGACGTCAGCTTCGACCTGACCCGCGAATTCCTGGAGCGGGTGCAGGAGAAGGCCATCGGCCAGCAGGTGCTCAAGGCGGTGCGGCCGGGACAGCAGCTGGTCAAGATCGTCTATGACGAGCTGGTCACGCTGCTGGGCGAGAAGCAGGCACCGATCGCCCACGCCACGGTCCCGCCGACCCTGATTCTGCTGGTGGGTCTCCAGGGCTCGGGCAAGACCACCACGGCGGGGAAGCTGGCCAAGCGGCTCAAGCTGGAGCAGAAGGCCCCGTTCCTGGTGGCGGCCGACGTGTATCGCCCCGCCGCGGCGGAGCAGCTCGCGACGCTGGGCAAGCAGGTGGATGTCGGGGTGCATCGGGAGGACGGGACCACCGATGTGGTGGCGCTGGTCACGCGGGGCATCGCGGCGGCGGAAAAGGCCCGGGCCCGCACGGTGCTGGTGGACACCGCCGGCCGGCTCCAGATCGACGAGGAGATGATGGGGGAGCTGGCCCGGCTCAAGGCCGCGCTGCATCCCCACGAGATCCTCCTGGTGGCCGACGGGATGACCGGGCAGGACGCGGTGCGCATCGCCCAGGGGTTCCACCAGGCGCTGGGCATCACCGGGGTGATCCTCACCAAGATGGACGGCGATGCCCGCGGCGGCGCGGCGCTCTCCATCTACGGAGTGACCCGGGCCCCGATCAAGTACGTGGGGGTGGGGGAGAAGCTCGACGCGCTGGAGCCGTTCCACCCCGAGCGCATGGCGGGCCGGATCCTCCAGCAGGGCGACGTGCTCACCCTGGTCGAGAAGGCCCAAGAGGCGGTCGACGAGGGCGAGGCCAAGCGGCTGGCCAAGAAGGCGGTCAGCAAGAAGGGACTCGACCTCCAGGATTTTCTCGGCGCGATGAAGCAGATGCAGAAGCTCGGGCCGCTCAAGAACGTGCTGGGGATGCTGCCGGGGGTGAATCCCCAGATGCTCAAGGCGGCGAACGTCGACGACAAGAAGCTCAAGCACGTCGAAGCCATCGTGCTCTCGATGACCAAGGCGGAGCGGGCCGATCCCGACGTGATGAACGGCTCCCGGCGGATGCGGGTGGCCAGGGGGTCGGGCCGCACGGTGCAGGAAGTGAATCAGCTGCTGTCGCAGTTCAAGCAGATGCAGAAGATGATGAAGGTCGCGGGCAAGCCGGGCGCGAAACTTCCTTTCGGTCCCCGGTTTCCCGGTTCATAACCCGGGAAGAAAGACAGACTCATGAGCACGCGTATTCGCCTCCGCAAGATCGGCCGCAAGAAGCTGCCGCTCTACCGCATCGTGGTCGCCGACAAGGAGTCGCCCCGCGACGGGCGGTTCATCGAGATTCTGGGCACTTACGATCCCAAGCAGGAAGGCGCCAAGAAGGTGGTGCTGGACGTCGAGAAGGCGAAGCGCTGGCTGGCCAGGGGCGCCACCCCGACCGACACGGTCGAGGCGCTGCTCAAGTCGGCCGGCGTCATCACCGCCCAGGCCTGATGGCCGGGGAGGAGACGCGCCACCTGGTGGTGGGGCGGCTCCGCAAGCCACACGGACTCAAGGGAGACTGTGCCGTCTTCCCGCTGACCGGCGACCCCGAGCTGGCCTTCGCGCCGGGGGCCACGGTCTGGCTCAAGGATGTGGCGGGTGAGGTGGTAGCGGGGCCGCTGGTGATCGCCCGGAGCCGGGCCTATCACCGGCAGTGGCTGGTGGCCTTCGCCGATCATCTGGCGGTGGATGCGGTCAAGCCGTGGAGCGGACTCTTCGTGGTGGCGGACGCGGGCGCGCTGCTCCCGCCCGGCGAGGGTGAGGTCTACCTCCACGAGCTGGCCGGGTTCGCGATGCAGGATCGCGCGGGGAGCCCGCTCGGGCTGGTGAGCGAGGTGACCGAGCTGCCCTCGGGGATCATGCTCCTGGTGCAGGGGCCCAAGCGCGAGTTCCTGGTGCCGTTTCGAAAAGAGTTCGTCGTCGAGGTGGACCGATCGGCGCGGCGGCTGGTGGTCGAGCTGCCCGAAGGCATGACCGATCTTTAGCGGATAGCGCATAGCGGATAGCGGGTGTAATGCTGAAGATCAACGTCGTCACGCTCTTCCCCGAAGCGATCGAGCCGATGCTGGGCGCGAGCATCGTGGGGCGGGCGCGGGCGGCGGGGCTGGTGGAGTTCCGGCTGGTGCAGCTCCGGGACTTCGCCCACGACCGGCACCAG
>DATCXX010000159.1:0-12132 GCA_036565615.1 Gemmatimonadales bacterium
CGAGGGCCAGCCGGTCCTTGATCAGCTCGAGGGGTGGGCGACCCAGCTGGCTGCGCACCATCGCGTTGAGGTGACCCGCGCTCACCGACAGCAGCTTCGCATAACCCGCAACCCGATGGGTGCGGCGATGGTGCCGTTCCACCAGCCGCCGGAACCGGAGCCCCAGGCCCTCCGCCGGCTCCGCCACCGCTCCGGGGTGCGCTCTCCCGAACCAGCGCGCCAGCAGCATCAGCACTTCATAGAGCCGGGCGCCCAGCAGGGAGGAACTGTCCCCCCGCAGGTTCCCGATTTCGGCTTCCATCTCCCGGAGCCGCCGGGCCAGCAGCCTCCGTTCCGGTGGCGCCAGCGCCAGCTCGGGCACCCGGTCCCGATGGAAGAAGGGGAGCCGGTAGAGAAAGAGCGGGTCGCTCAGGAACCGCTCGAGAAAGGTGCCGGTGAAGAAGAGCACCAGCCCCTCGACCTGCCGGGCCTCGAGCCGCCGCACCTGTCCCGGCGAGGTGAAGATGACCCGCCCCGGCTTGACCGCATAGCAGGTGTCGTCCAGCCAGAAGGCTCCCCGGCCCCGGGTGATCAGCAGGATGTCATAGAAGGACAGGGTGTGAGACTCCGGGGTCAGGACGAATCCCTGGAGCCGGGAGATCGGGGCGGCGTCCACCAGCAGCTCGGGGCCGTACTTGTCGGTGCGGAAATGGATCTGGCGGATGCGGGTCACCAGCGAAAAGTACCAGCTTTGCCGTGATCAGGTCCGGGAGAAGACCCGTAGGGCTGGTATCAGAGGAGGTTTTCCATGCTGGCATCTCTGCTATTGACGCTTCAGGCCGTCTCTCTGGACGACCCGGCCTGGACCTATGCCCCGGCCGCCGCCTCGCGGGTCACTGACCATCTGGGCCGGCGGGCCCTGGTCATCGGGAGCGGGCGGGCCGCCCGGCCCGACCTCCGGTTTGTCGACGGCACGGTCGAGTTCGACCTGGCGGTGACCGGGGGAAGGGCCTTCGCCTATCTCCAGCTCCGGATGACCTCGGATACTGCGTACGAGGAGGTCTACTTCCGGCCCCACAAGAACGGGCTGCCCGATGCGGTGCAGTATGCTCCGGTCCATCAGGGCATCAGCGCCTGGCAGTTCCACCACGGACCCGGGGGGACCGCGCCCGCCGAGTTCGAGCGGGGCGGCTGGACCCATGTGCGGATCGAGGTGCAGGGACCATCCCTCGCGGTGTTCGTCGGGAACGTCTCGGCGCCCCAGCTCGTGGTGCCCCGCCTGGCTCGGGCGCCGGCGGAGGGGTACCTCGCGCTCCGCAACTTCCTGCCGGCCGGGGTGGACCCGGAGCGCCACGCGACCGGGTTCGCCAACCTGGTCGTGAAGCCGGACGTGGTGTCCTGGGATTTCTCAAAACTGGCACCCGCACCACCGGTTGCCCCCGGCACCATCCTCCGATGGGAGGTGACTCCGGCCTTTGCGCCCGACAGCGGACCGGTGCGTATCCTTCCCGCCCGCCAGATGCGGGACTGGCGCAGCGTGGCCGCCGACGGCAGGGGACTGGTCAGCTTTGCCGAGCATCTGTTGATACCCGACGGGATCCGCCGCTGGGCCACTTTGGCGCGGCTCCGGCTCAGCAGCCCAGGGGAGAAGACCGTTCGCCTGGCCCTGGGATTCAGCGACGACGTCACGGTATTCCTGAACGGCCGCCCCATTATGAGCGGCGACCAGCGCTACTCCTTCGACAACCCTCGGCAGGAAGGCGTGATCGGGTTTCACCAGGCCACGGTGTATCTGCCACTCCTGGCTGGAGAGAACGAGCTGATCCTCGCCATCAGCGACGGATTCGGTGGGTGGGGGGTGATGGGGCGGCTGGAGGATGCGGTGGGGGTGCGGGTGCGGCCCTGACGTGAGAGGTGAGAGGTGAGAGGTCAGGGGTGAGACGGACCAACCTCTCACGTCTCACATCTCACCTCTCACGGCCTTTCAGGGCGCCAGCGGGACAAACGTCCCGTCGTCGACCTTCCCGCCGCTGACCCGGTAGACCACCACGCCGGAGGGGAAGGCGAGCCCCGCGCCGTCGCTGGGCCCCACCACCGCCGCGCCCTGATAGAACCGGATCGGGATCCCCTGGAACCGCAGCATCTCCCGCACGTGCATGTGTCCGCCCAGCGCCAGATCGTAGGGACGGGCCTTGAGCCGCGCGATGATCTCGCCCGCGTTGGCGACCGAGTGCCGGAAGCTGGTCTTGCCCCGGACCGTGATCGCGGTCGGTGCCGGCGGCGTGTCCATGTAGCCGTTCACCGTCTCGACCGACGTGAAGAACGGGATGTGGTTGAAGGTGACCACCGGCATCGCCGCCGGCGTAGCGGCGAGGTCCCTGCTCAGCCATTCGGCCTGGGTGCTGTCCACGTGGCCGTAGTACCAGAGGTCGTCCGCATCCACGGTATTGAGCCCGACGAAATGCACCCCGCCGTGGCTGAACGAGTAGTAATCCGGTCCCCGGTAGTGGCGATACATCCCCCGGCCATACAGCGGGTGGGCCGGACTCACCAGCGAGTGATGCCGCTCGATCCCGAAGATTTCGTGGTTCCCCGGCACCGTCCAGACCGGCATCCGGAACAGCGCCATCTCCCGCTGAAACAGCTCGTAATACCCGGTCGCCTCCGCCTCCGGGACCCGCAGCGCGTCGCGTACCAGGTCGCCGGTGATCAGCACGAACGCCGGGGCGATCGAGTCCGCCAGGGCGCGAAGCCGCCGGGTCCGCTCCAGTGAGGCCGGGCTGATGTGGGTATCGGACGCGTGGATGAAGATGAAATCGGGAGACTCCGGCATCGGCGCCAGGGCAAAGAGGAGCGGCCCCGCATTGGCCGAGTCCACCGCGCGCCAGAACCTCCCCACCGCGCGATACCCGCTGGGCACGCTCACATACACGATCCCGCGCCCTCCCGGCCGGTCCAGCCGGAAGGTTCCGTCGACCCCGGTGGTCACGACGCCACTCTGATCGGAAACCACCGCGTTGCCGAGCCCGGGCTCTCCGGAATCCCGCAGGCCGTTGGCATTCTGATCCACGAATACCATGCCGGTGATCTCGACCCGGACGGCGGCCTGCTGCGCCAGTCCGGGACCGGCCGAGGCCAGGGGAAGAAGCAATAGGGCGTTTCGGAACCAGTTCATCGTGGCTTCATGCCTCCCGTTTCATACTCCCGTTCATTCCACCAGGGCACCGGCCGGCACCCCGCTCGCCGGAATCAAATGAAGGGAGAGAAGATTATGCGTTCCTTTACCTTTTCCGCCATCGCGCTCCTGGCCGCGGCCGCGCTTCCGGCCCAGCAGAGCCGGACCACGCTCCGGCCGGAGTTTCGGCCCATTGCGGGCGTTCTCATCCCGACCGGCGACCTCAAGAATGTGTTCGAGTCCGCCGAGACGTTCGGCGGCCAGCTCGCGCTCGAGGTCACTCCGGCGTTCCACGTGGTGGGGACCGTCGCGTGGACCCATGGCCACAACAAGTTCATCGGGGTCGAGAACCGCACCAATGTCTGGCAGTCCGACGCCGGCGTCGAGCTCAATCCCTTCCCCCAGATCGGGTCGTCGTGGGAGCTTCGTCCCTTCCTCGGGGTCGGCCTGGGCGCGCGCACCAACGACTACAAGGCGCCGACGCTCCGGACCACCACCTGCCTTGCGGGATACGGCGCGGTCGGCACCGAGCTGCAACGCGGCGTGATCGCGTTCCGGGTCGAGGGCCGCGACTACCTGACCTGCCAGGAATCCCCGTTCAACGGGGTGAAGCGGACCCGCAATGACATTCGCTTGAATTTTGGGGTTGCCCTGCACCTGCGCTGACCCGGTGCCCGCGGGAGTCCGGACGGGGCTCCCGCGGGGTTTCACCCCCGTTCCAGGATCGTCGCCATCCCCTGCCCCACTCCGATGCACATGGTACAGAGGGCGTAGCGCCCGCCCCGCTGCTCCAGCTCCCGCATCGCGGTCAGCAGGAGCCGGGCACCGCTCATTCCCAGCGGATGCCCGAGCGCGATTGCTCCCCCGTTGGGATTGACCCGGGGGTCGTCATCGGCGAGCCCGAGGTCGCGGGTCACCGCCAGCGATTGGGCCGCGAAGGCCTCATTGAGCTCGATGACATCCATCTGGGCGATGGAGAGGCCGGCTTTGGCCAGCGCCTCCCGGGAGGCGGGAACCGGCCCGATCCCCATGACCCGGGGCTCCACGCCGGAGACCGCGGACGCGACGACCCGAGCCACCGGGACGAGATTGTGTCGCGTGATGCCCGCTTCGGACGCGACCAGCAGCGCCGCGGCGCCATCGTTGAGCCCGCTGGAATTTCCCGCGGTCACCGAGCCCTTGCCGTCGGTGCGGAACGCCGGCTTGAGCTTGGCCAGCACCTCGAGAGTGGTGCCGGGCCGGATGAACTCGTCCTGATTGAAGACCGAGATCACGCCCTTCGCTCCGCTCAGGGGGACCGGGACGATTTCGACGGCGAGCCGGTCGCCGGCCCCGGCCGCCTTCTCCTGCGACCAGAGTGCAAACCGGTCCTGATCCTCCCGGCTGATCCCGTATTGCTCCGCGACATTTTCAGCGGTCTGGCCCATCGCGTCGATCCCGTACTTCTCTTTCATTTTCGGATTGACGAACCGCCACCCCAGCGAGGTGTCGAACAGCTCCTGGTTCCGGGCGAAGGGCTGGGTCGCCTTGGAGAGGACGTAGGGCGCCCGGGTCATGTGCTCCACCCCGCCGGCGATGTAGAGGTCGCCGTCGCCCAGCCGGGCGGCCCGCGCGGCGTGCACCACCGCGCTCATCCCCGAGGCGCAGAGCCGGTTCACCGTCTCGCCCGGGACGGCGGGCGGGAGGCCGGCCAGGAGGAGGGCCATCCGCGCGACGTTGCGATTGTCCTCGCCGGCCTGGTTGGCGCATCCCATCACCACATCGGAGATGCCCGCAGGATCCAGCCCGGGATGGCGCGCCAGCAGGGCGGACATGACGTGCGCGGCCAGATCGTCGGCCCGGACCGAGGCCAGGGAGCCCCCCAGGCTTCCGATCGGGGTGCGAACGCCGTCTACTAGAAAAGCATCAGCCACCGTATTTCCCGTTCCCCCTGTTTTCCCGCTTCCCCAGTTTTCCCCCGTTTTCCTAACTCACGATGCGGTGCTAATTTAGTACGCTTTCTCCGGATAGGCACCCAATGAGCGCGGATAGCATCCTGTTCGAGCCGGCCGACGGCGTGGCCCGCATTACGCTCAACCGTCCCGACGTGCTCAACAGTTTCGACAAGGCCATGGCGGCCCGGCTCATCGAGGTTCTCGCCCTGGTCGCAGAGGATCGGTCGCTCCGCGCCGTCTATCTGACCGGCGCGGGCCGGGCCTTCTGTGCCGGCCAGGATCTGGCCGAAGCCGTGGCCCGCGAAGGCCGGGGCGTGGTGGATTTCGCCGAGCACCTGCGCCGGACCTACAATCCGATCGTGCGGGCCATCCGGGCCCTGCCGAAGCCGGTCGTCTGCGGGGTGAACGGAGCCGCCGCGGGCGCGGGCGCCAACATCGCGCTGGCCTGTGATCTGGTCATCGCGTCTGCAGACGCCAAGTTCATCCAGGCCTTCATCAACATCGGGCTGGTGCCCGATTCGGGGGGAAGCTGGTTCCTCCCCCGGCTGGTGGGCACCGCGAGGGCGACCGCGCTCATGATGCTGGGGCAGCCGCTCTCCGCCACCGAAGCGGCGGAGATGGGTCTCATCTACAAGGTGGTGCCGGCGGGAACCCTGGAAGAAGGCGGCTACAAGGTGGCCCGCCAGCTGGCGACCCAGCCCACCTATGCACTGGCGCTCATCAAGCACCTGCTCCACCACACCGGCCAGAACACCCTGGAGCAGCAGCTGGAGCTGGAGGCGGAGTCCCAGGCCGCGGCGGGGCGCAGTGCGGACTACGCCGAAGGCGTCCGCGCCTTCCTGGAAAAGCGAAAGCCCGCCTTTGCCGGCTCCTGAATGAGCGCACTCGGCAGCGAAGCCACCGTCGGCGTGCTGGGCGCCGGCACCATGGGCAGCGGCATCGCCCAGGTCGCCGCCGCCGCCGGCCATCGGGTAATGGTCACCGATGCCCGGGCCGAAGCGCTCGAAGACGCCCGGGCCCGCCTGGAGAAACAGCTCGCCCGCGAGGTCGAGAAAGGACGGCTGGGCCGGGAGGCGGCGGCCCGGCTGCAGGAGAGCATCACCTGGGCTCCCGGCGCCGCCGGGGAATACGCCCTGTTCAAGCACTGCGACCTGGTGATCGAGGCGATCGCCGAGGATGCCCGGGTCAAGCGCGACGCCTTTCGGGGCCTCGAGGCCGTGGTGAGCGAGCGCTGCATCCTGGCGACCAATACCTCCTCGCTGTCGGTCACCGGCATCGCCGGAGTATGCGGCCGGCCCGAGCGGGTCATCGGCATTCACTTTTTCAACCCGGCGCCGCTCCTTCCCCTGGTGGAGATCGTGCCCGGACTCACCACCGGTCTGGACACCACCGGGATCGCGGTCGCCACGATGCAGCGCTGGGGCAAAACCACCGTGGTGGCCGCCGATACCCCGGGCTTCATCGTCAACCGGATTGCGCGGCCGTTCTACGGGGAGGCGCTCCGCGTCTTCGAGGAGGGCATCGCCGACAAGCCGACCATCGACTGGGCCATGAAGGACGCCGGATTCCGGATGGGCCCCTTCGAGCTGATGGACCTCATCGGCAACGACATCAACCTGGCGGTCTCCCGCTCGGTCTTCGAGGCCTTTCACTACGACCCGCGCTATCGTCCCTTCCTGAGCCAGGAGCGGCTGGTGGAAGCGAACCGGCTGGGCCGGAAGACCGGGCGGGGCCACTACGATTACGCCGAAGGCGCCATCCATCCCGCCGCCACACCGGACCGGGGGCTGGGCTCGGCGGTGGCGGACCGCATCGTGGCCATGCTGATCAATGAAGCCGCGGATGCGCTGTTCTGGCGGGTGGCCTCCCGCGACGACATCGATCTCGCGATGACCAAGGGGGTGCATTACCCCCGGGGGCTGCTCCGTTGGAGCGATGAGATCGGCGCCGCCGTGATCGTGGAGCGGATGGACCGGCTCCAGGGCGAATACGGCGAGGACCGCTACCGGGCCAGCCCCCTGCTGCGCGCCATGGCGTCCCGCGCCGAGCGGTTCTATTCGTGAGCGATCCCCAGAAGCGCGCCGAGCAGGTGGTGGACGGCATGCTGGCCAAGGACGAATTCAGCCGCTGGCTGGGCGTGGATGTGCTCCAGCTCCGGCCGGCCTACTGCGTCTGCCGCATGCTGGTCCGCCCCGAAATGCTGAACGGCTTCGGGGTGGCGCATGGGGGCATCGCCTTCTCTCTCGCCGACAGCGCCTTCGCCTTTGCCTGCAATACCCAGGGCCGGATCGCGATGAGCATCGAGAACTCGATCACCTATCCCGCCAGCGTGCACGCCGGCGATCTGCTCACCGCCGTGGCCGAAGAAGAAAGCGCCACCAACCGGCTGGGCTTCTTCCGGGTGCAGGTGACCAACCAGCGGGACGAGACCGTCGCCCTGTTTCGCGGGACGGTGTACAAGACGAACCAGGAGCATCCATGACAGAATGGGCGCGGGTGCTCAAGCTGGCGCTGATCTCCCGGTTTCTCGACGACACCGAGGAGCAGCGCCTGGTCCCGGAGAAAAAGGTGCTCTACCAGTTCTCGGCCCGGGGCCACGACGTCGCCCAGCTGATCCTGGGGCGGCATCTCACCCACCGGCACGACGCGGTGGGCGCCTATTACCGCTCCCGCCCGCTGCTGCTCTCCCTGGGGCTCTCGATCGCCGACGCCTTCGCGGGGCCGATGGGGAAATCGGGCGGCATGAGTGGGGGCCGGGACATAGGGGTGGTGTGCAACCTTCCCAGCGATCCGGGGCCGGTGGTGCTCCCGATGTCGGGCGATGTGGGATCGCAATACACCCCCGCCGCAGGCTGGGCGCAGGCGGTTCTCTACCACCGTGACATGCTGAAGGATGCCGCCTGGAAGGGCGCGATCGCGGTGGTGCTGGGCGGGGAGGCCTCGGTCGCCACCAACGGCTTCTGGTCGGCGCTCACCATCGCCACGACGCTGCGCCTGCCCATGGTGTTCTATATCGAAGACAACGGGTACGGGATCTCGGTTCCCTCCTCCTTCCAGACTCCGGGCGGAGACATCGCGGCCAACCTGGCCGGCTTCAGGAATCTCCTGATCCGGAACGGCGACGGCATCAACCCGGAAGAAGCGGACCGGCTGATCGGAGAGTGCGTCTCGCACGCCCGGGCCGGCGAGGGACCGGCGCTGGTGCGGCTCACCGTGCCACGGCTGTCGGGCCACTCCGGTCAGGACACCCAGGCCTACAAGCCGGCCGAGCTGCTGGCCAGAGAACAGGCCTCGGATCCGCTGCCCCGGCTCTACGCGTTTCTCCGGGCCGGTGTGCTCAGCGCGGAGGAGATTGCCCAGGCCGAGCGCAGTGCCCGGGCCGAAGCCGAGGCGGGACTCGCCGCGGCGCTGGCGCTCCCGGAGCCGGACCCCGCGACGGTCACCCTCCACCGAATGGCAGAGTGCGCGCCGGATGGCGCGCCGATGCTGCAAACCCGGGGCGGGATGGCGCCCGCGGGGTACCGCCCGCCGCCTTCGAGCGAGACCCCGGCTCCCGAAGGGGCGCGAATCAATATGCTGACCGCGATCCGGCGCACCCTGGAAGCCGAGCTCCGGGCCAATCCGAAGATGCTGCTGTTCGGCGAGGATGTGGGTCCCAAGGGCGGGGTGCACGCCGCCACCCTCGGACTCCAGGACAGTTTCGGGGCCGGGCGAGTCTTCGATACTTCGCTCTCGGAGGAAGGGATCATCGGCCGCGCGGTCGGCCTCGCGCTGGCCGGCCTGCTGCCGGTGCCCGAGATCCAGTTCCGCAAGTACGCCGATCCGGCCACCGAGCAGCTCAACAACTGCGGCACCATGCGCTGGCGAACCAATAACCGCTGGGCGGCGCCGATCGTGGTCCGGATGCCGGGTGGCTACGCCCCCAAGTGCGGCGATCCCTGGCACAGCGTCTGTGGCGAAGTGATCTGGGCGCACGCGACGGGGTGGCAGGTGGCGGTGCCGTCGAATGCCGAAGATGCGGTCGGGCTGCTGCGGAGCGCGATGCGCAGCAACAATCCTACCATCTTCTTCGAGCACCGCGCCCTGCTGGACGGGACCTGGGCCCGGCGGCCCTATCCGGGAGACGGGTTCACCGTGCCGTTCGGGTCGGCGCGGGTGATCCTCGCCGGTGACAAGCTCACCGTGGTGACCTGGGGCGCGATGGTGGAGCGGTGCGAAGCCGCGGCGGCGGCGAGCGGCTACGCGGTCGAGGTGATCGACCTCCGCACCGTCGCACCCTGGGACAAGGCCGCGGTGCTGGCGTCGGTCCGCAAGACCCGCCGTTGCCTCATCGTCCATGAAGACACCCTCACCGCGGGGTTCGGCGCGGAGGTGAGTGCGGTGATTGCGGAAGAGGCTTTCCTCTCGCTCGATGCCCCGATCCAGCGGATCGCCATCCCCGACGTGCCGACGCCGTACAACGTGCGGCTCATGAATGCGATCCTCCCTCAGGTGGATCAGATCGCCGGGCGGATCACCGACCTGGTAGAGTTCTGACATGACCGATATCGTGCTTCCCACCGACCAGACCGAAGGCACCAGCAACGTGGTCGGCAAGTGGTTCAAGGCCGTCGGCGATCCGGTGAGCCGGAACGAGCCGCTGCTGGAGATCGTCACCGACAAGGTGACCGTGGAGATCGCCGCTCCGGTCGCCGGGGTGCTGGCCGAGATCCTCAAGCCGGAAGGCGAGGCGGTGGAGCCGGGGGACGTAGTGGGCCGGATCGGAGAAACTGTCACCCCGGGCGAAGCGAAGGGGCCCATCTCAGCCCCAGCACCTTCCCCTCCGGCGCCTGCGGCGCCTCCGAGTGACACAACCGGTGACGCCGAGCTCTCCCCCGCGGTGCGCCGCCTGCTCCGGGAGCACGGCCTCGACGCCGGGCAGGTCAAGGGCACCGGCCGCGGAGGTCGCATTACGGTGCAAGACATCGAATTGCTCCTGGGTTCTCCCAGCCGTCCTGCCGTCCAGCCGTCCAGCCGTCTGACTCCCCATTCCGCCATGCGGCGTTCCATCGCCGAGCACATGGTGAAGAGCGTCGCCACCGCGCCCCACGTCACCTCCGTGTTCGAAGCCGATCTGTCGGCGGTGATCCGCCATCGTGAGGCGCACCAGAAGGCGTTTACCTTCACCGCGTATTTTGTCCGCGCCAGCGTGGCGGCGCTTCAGGCGGTGCCGGAGGTCAACAGCCGCTGGCAAGACCAGGGACTCGAGCTGTACGACGACTGCAACATCGGGATCGGGACCGCGCTGCCCGGCGGAGGGCTGATCGTTCCGGTGCTCCGGGAGGCCCAGGCCCTGGATCTCCCCGAAACCGCGCGGCGGCTGGAGGATCTGACCACCCGGGCCCGGGCCGGCACCCTGGAGCCCCGGGACGTGCAGGGGGGGACGTTCACCATTTCCAATCACGGCGTGAGCGGATCGCTCCTCGCAGCACCCATCGTGATCAACCAGCCCCAATCCGCGATCCTCGGGGTCGGCAAACTGGAACAGCGGGTTCGGGTGGCGGCGGGCGGCGAGTTCGAAGCCCGGCCCATGCTGTACGTGACCCTGACCATCGATCACCGCGCGCTGGACGGGTTCCAGGCGAATGCCTTTCTGTCCCGCTGGGTGGAGGTCATCGAGCAGTGGTCCTGAGCGTGCCGCAGGTGGCGGGACTGGACGCGATCCTCACTCCCGCGCTGGTGGTGGATCTCGACGCGGTCCGGCAGAACATCGCGGTCACCCTCCGGCTCCTGGGCGGGGACCCCAATCGCTGGCGTCCCCATCTCAAGACCGCCAAGCTGGGCCTGATCATGCGGACCATCCGGGAGCAGGGCGTGGCCCAGGCCAAGTGCTCCACCACCCTGGAGCTGGAGACCGCCTGCGAAGCGGGATTCCAGGATCTGCTGCTGGCGTACCCGGTTACCGGCCCGCAGGTGGATGTGGTGAAGCGCATCGCGGCGGCCTATCCCGGCACCGCGATCTCGGTGCTGGTCGAAGACGCGGCCATGGTGGCACCGTGGCGCGGCTCGGGAATCGGACTGTTCATCGACCTCAATTCGGGAATGGACCGCACCGGCATGCTGCTCGACGGCCACGAGGAGGTCCTTGGCCTGGCCCGCGGCATCACCGGCTCGGGGCTTCGGTTTGCCGGCCTGCACTACTACGACGGCCACGCCTCCGGGTTCACCCCCGGTGAGGCGGAAGGCCTGGTGCACGCGGGTTATGATCGGCTCCTCGCGCTGGTCAAGCGGCTCGCCTCGGCGGGCGTCCCCGCTTCGGAAGTGGTCACCGCGGGAACGCCGGCGTTCCCCCACGCCCGGGTGTATCGCGGCTTCACCGAGGCGGGCACCGTCCACCGGGTCTCCCCCGGGACGGTGGTGTACAACGATCGGCGGAGCCTCGAGCAGCTTCCGGCGGACGCGGGATATCGCCCCGCGGCGCTGGTGCTGGCGACGGTGGTGAGCCACCCGGGGCCGCAGCGCTTCTGCACCGATGCCGGCCACAAGTCGGTCTCGGCCGATGCGGGCGACCCGACCTGCGAAGTGATCGGGCATTCGGAGTACACACCCAGACATCCCAGCGAGGAGCATCTCCCGGTGGATGTGCCCGCCGGCTCGCCGCTCCCTCCGCGGGGTCAGCTCCTCTGGCTTCTCCCCAGCCACGTGTGCCCCACGGTCAACAACTTCGATCACGCCGTGATCGTCTCGGCGGGGAAGTTCCAGGGGGTCGAGCGGGTTACCGCCCGGGGCCGCCACCCTCCCCTGGTCCGATGACAAACTGACACGGGGAGCGTCCTCCCCCCGTGTCACACCCACCCGGCTTCACCTGGTAACTCCTTCCAAGTCCGTGTCCTGAGCCACGTTGGTCGCGGGCACGGCCATTGCCTTTGCGCCTTTGCGTCTTCCAAGGAGCACCGCCATGCGACGCCGCCACCTTGTACCCACCCTGATTCTGCTTGGCTGCGTGGCGCTGGGGTGGGAGATCGGCGGGGCCGACCGATTGGGCACGAGATCCTTCGAAGCCCA
>DATCXX010000278.1:0-2284 GCA_036565615.1 Gemmatimonadales bacterium
CCCGCATCCCGCATCCCGCATCC
Organism: Gemmatimonadales bacterium; assembly: GCA_036565615.1. Taxonomy (GTDB): domain Bacteria; phylum Gemmatimonadota; class Gemmatimonadetes; order Gemmatimonadales; family GWC2-71-9; genus JABFSM01. Next base: position 24 of record DATCXX010000278.1, read on the forward strand.
CGCTCCCCGCCTCCCGCCCTTGCGCCGGCGTCGGCTTGATTGCATAATTATGCATTATGCAACCGACCCCTCTGGCCCTGGCGTTCTCCGGCGGCCTCGATACCTCCTATTGCGTTCCCCGGCTGGCCGAGCAGGGCTACGCGGTGCACACGGTGTTCGTGAATACCGGCGGGGCGTCGCCGGACGAGCGCGCGGCCATCCGCCGCCAGGCCCTGACGGTGGGCGCGGTCGAGCACCACGAAGTGGACGCCCGCGACGAGGTGTTCAGCCGATTCGTCAGCTACCTGATCCAGGGCAACATCCTGCGGGGCGAGGTGTATCCCCTCTCGGTCTCGGCCGAACGCACCCAGCAGGCCATCTCGGTCATCGAAGTCGCCCGGGCGATCGGCGCCAAGGCCGTGGCGCACGGCTCCACCGGCGCCGGGAACGACCAGGTGCGCTTCGACATCGCGCTCCGGGTTCTGGCCCCCGAGCTCGCCATCGTCACCCCGATCCGCGATGAAGGACTGACCCGGGAACGGGCCATCGCCTACCTCGAGGAGCGGGGCCTTCCGGTGCCGGCCAAGGCATCGGCCTACAGCATCAACGCGGGGCTGTGGGGGACCACCTGGGGCGGCGGCTGGACTCACGACACCTGGGCCGGTCCTCCGCAGGAGCTGCTGGATCCGCCGGCCGGGGCGCCGGCAGCGCGCGAGCTGGTCATCGGGTGGGAGCGAGGCGTGCCGGTAACCCTGGATGATGCGCCGCTCTCGGGGCCGAACCTTATCGCCGGGCTGGCCGAGCTCTCGGCCCAGTACGGCCTGGGCCGGAACATTCACGTCGGCGAGACGGCGCTGGGGATCAAGGGCCGGATCGGCTTCGAAGCCGGCGCGGCGCTGCTCCTGATCGGTGCCCATCGCGAGCTCGAGAAGCTGGTGCTCACCAAGTGGCAGGTCTTCTGGAAGGATCAGCTGGGCCGCTTCTACGGTGACCGGCTGCACGAGGGTCACTATTTCGATCCGGCGCTGCGGGATATCGAAGCGCTGCTCACCAGCTCGCAGCAGCGGGTAACCGGCGAGACCCGGGTCAGACTGGCGCCCGGCCGCTTCATGGTCACCGGCGCCCGGAGCCCCTTCTCGATGATGGATCGCTCGGTGGCGACCTACGGAGAGGAGAATCGCCTCTGGACCGGAGACGAGGCGCGCGCATTCGCCCGGATCGGCGCGATCCCGTCATTGCTGGCGCAGCGGGCAGGTGCGGCGGGGGAGGCGGCCGTTCCCGCTTCCCGCACCCCGCTTTCCGCTTCCCGGTCCAAGTAATGGTCAGAACCACCCGGGTGCGCCTCGACCGGATCGCATCCTCGACCCGCAATGCGCGGCTCGCCTTCGACGTGATCGTGGGCGAGGAGATCGTTGCCCGGGAGGGCTTTGTCCTCGCGGTCCGCATCCTGGAGGACAAGTCTTCGTACAACACAGTCGAGGACCTGGCTGGGCGCATGGTGTCGCTCCGTGCCGGCGACGTGCTGGCCGGCACACTGGGGTCCCGCCGGGCGCTCCGGGGGTACGCCGGCGACGTGCCCAGCGAGATCGCCGTGGGCGACGTGATCAATGTGCTCAACCTGGGCGGGATCCTGGGACGCTGCACCTCGTCCAACCCGGATATCGGACCGCCGTTCCAGGCCGAGGTGCTGGGCGCCGTGCTCGCCTTCCCCGAGCTGGGCGACCGGGTCGGCCGCCCCGCCACCATCGCGGATGGCGCGATCCCTCCCGCCGACGCCCTCGAATGCACGGTGCCGGTGGTCTATGTGGCGGGAACCTGCATGAATGCGGGAAAGACCGTGGCCGCCACCGAGCTGGTGCGCGGTCTTTCCCGCGCCGGGCTCCGGGTCGGGGCCTGCAAGCTCACCGGCGTCTCCCTGATGCGGGATACCCTTTCCATGCTCGACGCCGGCGCGGTGGCCGCGCTCACCTTCAACGATGCCGGCGCCGCGAGCACCCACGCCGGGATGACGGTGCCGGTAGCCCGCGGCCTCTTCAACCGGCTGGCCCGGGAGCGGGGCGGCCGGCCCGACATCATCGTGGCCGAGCTGGGCGACGGCATCCTGGGCGAATACGGGGTGCAGGACATCCTGCGGGACCCCGGCCTCATGGGATTGGCGGTCGGGCATGTGATGGCCGCGCCGGACCCGGTGGCCTGCTGGGGCGCGCAGCAGCTCTACACCGAGCAGTACGGCTTGCCCATCACCTGCATCACCGGCCCGGCTACCGACAACCAGGTCGGCC
>DATCXX010000286.1:0-2281 GCA_036565615.1 Gemmatimonadales bacterium
GTCGTGGCCGGCCCGCTCCAGCGCCAGGGCCGCCTTGTCCGCCGCGTCGGCGAGCAGGGCCGCGCCGGTGCGGCGACGGGTTCGGAGGTACAGATTCGTGCCGAGGAGGGCGAGCAGCATTCCGGCAAGAAGCCCCCCCAGTGCGGGGAGCAGTACGTTCGGGGTCATGATATCTCCGCACGCGACCCGAAGGCCGCGGGGTCAGTCTCAGGGAGCTAGGCTCCCTTGGCGGCTCCGCCCCGTTTCGCGACAGGCAACAGGCGCGTCAACCGCTCAGTGAGCCCGGTCAGTCGCGCGGATTGCTCCGCGTCGCCCTGCCGGGCCTGGAACAGCTCATCGGTAATCGCGAGGCCGGCCAGCAGCGCCGCCCGGTGGGCATCCACCGACGGGACCGAGGCCCGGATCCGGGCCAGCACGGCATCGAAGTGGGCCGCGACCTCGCGGGTGTACTCGGGCGTATGCTCCGAGCTCACGGTGAGCTCGGTGCCACCCAGCTGGATCTTGACCGAGTGCCGGGTGGTGCTCACGCGACTCCCTCGGCGTCATGCTCTTCGACGAACCGGAGCCGGCTCCGCAGCTGCTCGATCTGCTCCCGGGCGGAGACGATCCGCTGCTGGAGGGAGCGGTTCTCTCCCTCGAGCACCCCGATCCGCTGCCGGGCCTGGAGCAGCTCGGGGCCGCCGTGCCCCTTTCCCTTGCCCTGGGTCAGGTCCTGCTCGGCCTTGAGACAGCGCTCCCGCCAGGCGGTCAGCTCCTTCTCGAGGCCCTCGAGGAGCCGCTCCAGCTGGGCGAGCGCGGGTGAATCAGGACGTGCGTACGGTGGTGTCAAGCGTCTGTCCCAGCTGGGTGATGATGCGTTGCATGGCCGCGTCCACTTCGGCGTCGCGCAGGGTGCGATCGCGGCGCCGGAAGACCAGCCGGAGCGCCACGCCGCGCCGCCCCGGGGGCAGCCCGGCCCCGCGATACTCGTCGATCACGGCGACCGACTCCAGCAGCGCCCCGGCGGTGTCCCGCACGGCGCCGGTGACGCTCCCGACCGGCACGGCGTCGGGAACCAGGAGCGCGAGGTCCCGCGTGACCGCGGGCGTCACAGGGAGCGGACGATAGGGACGGACCGGCCGCGGCACCGCATCCACCAGGACCTCGAGACCGAACAGCGCGGCCGACCAGGGCGGCGCATCGGCAGCAAGAGGCTCCGCTCGCCCTGCCTCGCGGCCATCGGGAAGTCGGGCGATCCATCCCGCTCCCTCAACTTGCACCCTCGCATCGGGAATCGCCAGAGAGACCAGCCGCTCGAACAGGCCCTTGAGATCCCACAGATCGGCATCCGCCGGATGGCCTCCGTCGGTCCAGTGCGCCGGGCTCCGCACCCCGGTCAGGACCGCGGCCAGGTGGATCCGCTCCACCGGCGGGCGGCCCGGTTCTCCGGGACGAAACACGGTCCCTGTCTCGAAGAGCCGGATGTCGCGGACCTGGGCCGCCCAGTTGGCTTCCACCTGTCGCACCAGTCCGGGCAAGAGCCGGCTCCGCAGGAATCCATGCTCGGCGGAAAGCGGGTTGAGCACCGGCACCGCGTCGGGGGCGTCCTGGGAGCCGAGGGGCAGCAGGATCGCCTCGTAGAGACCTTCCCCGACGCAATGGCGCCGAAGCCGGGACAGCGCGGTCTCGATCGGCGCGTCCACTTGCGCCCCGGCCCGGAAAGGCCGCAGCAGGTCGGGGAATTCGGCGAACCCGTAAATCCGGGCCACTTCCTCGATGAGGTCGATCTCTTCCCGGAGGTCGGGTCGCCAGCCGGGGACCTCCACGGCCAGGCGCGCTTCGGCGGGCTTGGCGACCAGGGTGCACCCGATGGCCACCAGGCACTGCTCCAGCACCGGCACCGCCAGCTCCACGCCGAGCACCTGGGCCACCCGGGCGGTCCGCAGAAAAATCCGGGCGGGGCTGGCGGGTTCGGGCCAGCAATCGACCGGCTCGCCGTCGAGCCGTCCTCCCGCGGTGGCAAGGATGACTGCGATCCCGCGGCGCAGCGCCTCGGGCACCGCCCAGAGATCGGTGCCCCGCTCGAACCGCTGGCTCGCCTCGGTGGAGAGGCCGAACGCCCGCCGGGCAAACCGGGTTCCCCGGGGCTCGAACCAGGCGCACTCCAGAAAAATGTCGGTGGTGTCGGACGACACCTCCGAGCCCTGCCCGCCCATCACCCCGGCGATTCCAACCGGGCCGCCGCCGTCGGCAATGACCGTCACCCCATCGGGAAGGGAGCGCTCCACGCCGTCCAAAGTCA
>DATCXX010000305.1:0-3176 GCA_036565615.1 Gemmatimonadales bacterium
GCCGACGGCGCGATTGGAAAGCTGGTCGAGGGCGGGGCGGGTGCCGGCAAGGCAACCCAGGACGCCCGCGCCCTGCTCGAATCGATCCGGGCCGGGGGCGGCGCCCGGTTCGAGCGGAGCCTGAGGCAGCCGCCCTGGTCGGCCCGGGGAGCGTTTACCGACCTGCTCGACGCACTGGCCGACGAGCTGTCGGGACGGGCCCGGGACACGGCGGCGCATGGCAACCCGGCGCCCTATGTGGCGGCGCTGGAGCGGGTGCAGGCGGCACGTGCGGAGGCGCAGCGGAACGTGAATCCGCAGCTCCTCCTCGCTTCCCTCGCGGGCGAGCTGGCGGAGGTGCTGTGACGCTCAGTCACCTGGGTCCCGATGGAGGCGCCCGGATGGTGGACGTCGGCGGCAAGGACGTCACCCGCCGCGAAGCGACGGCGGAGGGCCGGGTGCGCATGTCGGCCGAGGCCTTTGCCCTGGTCCGCTCCAACCAGGTGGCCAAGGGCGATGTGCTCGCCGTGGCACGGCTGGCGGGCATCCAGGGCGCCAAGCGGACCGCCGAGCTGATTCCGCTCTGCCATCCGCTGGCGCTCGACCGGGTGGATGTGGCGCTGACGCTCGACGAGGCGCTCCCCGGAGTCCGGGTCGTTGCGACGGTGGCGACCGAAGGCAGAACCGGGGTGGAAATGGAAGCACTGACCGCGGTGTCGATCGCATGCCTCACCGTGTACGACATGGTGAAATCGGCCGATCGCGCCATGACACTCGAGGCAGTCCGGCTCGTTCACAAGAGCGGTGGCAGGAGCGGGGACTATTCCGCCGGCAGCCGTTCCGATTGAAGGGGGACTACATGCAGCATCCATGGGACCAGATAACGCAGGGCGAGCGTCACCGATCGCGCCTCGGCACCCGGCTCGCCGCCGTCGGCGGGATCTTCGGCGGCGCCCTGGTGGTGGGAACACTCGCGGCCATGCTCACCGGGTTGAGCGCGGCTCCGCCGCGCGCAGCGGAGGGCAGTGCGGCGGCGGGGCAGGTGGCGGCGTTGCGGACCGAGCTGGAGGACACCCGGGGAAAGCTGGCCCTGGCGGAAGTGCGGATCGAGCGGCTCAACACGGTGGCAAAGTACTCGGGACTCTACAAGGTTCCCGCCGATCTCGCCGCGGCCATCTACGACATCGCCCTGGCCGAGGGAATTCATCCCTCGCTCGGCTTCCAGCTGATCAAGGTGGAGAGCGGCTTCAAGGCCGGGGCCCGGAGCGACAAAGGGGCCATCGGATATGCCCAGGTGCGGCTCAAGACGGCGCGGGGCTACGATCCCTCACTCACCGAGCGGGATCTCCATGACCGGGACACCAACCTGCGGATCGGATTCCGCTTCCTGAAGGACATGCTGGAGCAGTTCGATCAGGATCTCCAGATGGCGCTGCTGGCCTACAATCGGGGGCCGGGACGGGTGGTGGAGCTGATTTCCCGAGGGGAGGATCCTTCGAACGGCTACGCCCAGTCGGTGCTGAAGGGGGTCAGGAAGGGATCTTGAGCCGCTGCCCGGCGAGGATGCGGCTCGCCGCCAGGTTGTTGACGTTCCGCAGCGCTTGAATGGTCGTGCGGTACTGGCGGGCGATACTCGAAAGGGTATCGCCCGCTCGCACGACATGGACCTTCGAGCCGGCCACCGCGGAGGTCCGGGTGGTCGCCTTGCGCGGAGTCCCGGGACGAAGCCGGAGCACCTGCCCGGCACGGATGGTGTTGGACCGGAGGCCGTTCCAGCCCCGCAGCTGGGAGACGCTGACCCGGTAGCGCCGCGCGATGCCGCCCAGCGTTTCTCCCGCCCGGACCCGGTGGCGGGTTCCGCCGCTCAGCACCTCTGACGTGTTCACCCGCCGGTTCTCGGCGACCCAACCCTTGAGCCGGGCCTCACCGGGAATGCGCACCACCTCACCCTTGCCCGGCGCCTTCTTGACGTACTCCGGGTTGGCGCTGCGCATCGCCGCCGTGGTCACGCCGTACTTCTTGCCCAGGGAGGTGAGGGTCTCGCCCGACCGGGCCCGGTGGGGAAAGCTGCCCAGCCGCTCCGACGCGGGCAGGGCGTCGAGCTCCGCCTGAGCCGCAGCACCGAGCCCCGCCGGGAGCCGCACCACCGAGGTACGCTTGGGCGGAGTGAGGTCGCGAAGGTAGGAGGGATTGATCTCCCGCAGCTCGGCAACCGCAATCCCGGAGGCGCGGGCGATCACGTCGAACCCGGTCGCGTCGGTCAGCACCAGGGAATCCAGGGCCAGCGGCCCGCCCATCGGCACCGGAAATCCGTAGCGCTCCGGCTGCTTGGCGATCATCGCCGCGGCGATGAGCTTGGGCACGTAGTCCTTGGTTTCCTGGTGGATGTAGCGGGTGTTGGCCAGCTGGAAGAACGCCATGTCGCCGTCATCCGCGGCCAGGGAGTCCTCCACGGCCGCTTCGTCCTCGTCGTCCTCTTCGGCCGTGCCCATGCGCCGGAGCCCGCGCCCGATGCGCCCCGGTCCGCCGTTGTAGGCCGCCGCGGCGAGATAATAGGAGCCGAATCGCTTGGTGAGGTCCGCCAGGTAGCGCACCGCGGCATCGGTGGCCTTGGGCACATCGCGCCGCTCGTCCACCCAGCTGTCGATGGTGAGGCCGTAGAATTTTCCGGTCGGCCGCATGAATTGCCACATCCCCACGGCCCGGGAGCGACTCACCGCGGTGGTGGAGTAGCCCGACTCGATCAGCGGGAGATACGCCAGGTCGCCGGGCAGCCCGCGCGCCACCAGCTGGGCGCGGAACGTCGGCTCGTAACGCGGCATGCGCTTGAGCCAGATGGCCATCCGCTCCTTCGCGGGTCCGCTGAAGAAGTTGATCCAGAACCGCACCCTCCCGTGATCCTCGAAATTTGCCACGTCGATGTCGAACATCGAGCGAAGCGTGGCCGATTCGCCTTCGGGCGGCGGAGCCGGGAGCTCGGTCGTGGCGGGCGGCTGCGCGGCCGCGATCCGGTCCAGCATTGCGGCATCGAGGACGGAATCCCGGGACGCCGCGGCAGCGATCGACGCCGAGTCGCGCCCCAGCGAATCGCGGAGCGCGGCGGTTCGGGACGGAGCCGGAATTGCGGGGCTTGGAGACTTGGTTGCCGAATCGGTGGCGGGTGCGGCGGAACGCGCGGGCGTGACGGCCGGCTGCGG
>DATCXX010000352.1:0-3901 GCA_036565615.1 Gemmatimonadales bacterium
CCGGCCCAGGGTGATGAGATCGCCCGAGGAGGTGCCGGCCTGGAACCCCGCTACCACCGGGATCAGGCCGGTTCCCAGCAGCAGCCTGAGCGGTTGCGGGTTGAGGTCTTCGAGGACCGCGGCCCCCCACGGACCGTTGGCGAGCAATCCCGCCGCCCGGCCGGAAAGACTGCGCGCCGGCGCGCCAAGGCCCTGCAGCGCCGCGGCGAGCAGCGCGGTCGACAGCAGCTCACCGGTTGCGAGGGCCCGGTCCGTCTCGGGGCCGGACACGAGGGTGGGATCGGCGCCCACCGCGGCCAATCGGCGGGATATCCGGTCGGTGGTGTGACCGGTGGCGCTGGCCACGGCGATGACGCCGAAGCCTCGACTGTGCCAGGCCATGAGCCGCCGGGCCGCGACCCGGATGCGACGACTGCTGCCCAGGGCCGTGCCGCCGAACTTGAGCACGAGGAGTGGACCGTTCATGACCTGCTCCGTCCAGGGTGAGACAGAAACGCCCCGGCCCTCTCCGAGGAGAGGGCCGGGGCGGGGTTTGCGTGGGGTGCGGAGACTCTAGCCGCCGCCGCGCGCGCGCATCCGCCGGGCCGCTCTCCCCGAAGGGATCGCGGTCATCGCCATGGCCATCATCATGGAATGCGGGTTGCGCGACATGGGAAAGCTCCCGGCACACCTGGTAATAACAAAAGCGCCCGGCGGAATGCGCCGCCGGGCGAGACGCGTTTTAGCATTTGTTTAACGTGGCTGCAATAGGCGGCAAATGACCACGACGCATCGATTGTGGGCCCATCTTACGCGCAGAGCCCGGACATGTCAAGTTGAGTGGTCAGTGATCAACGGTCAGGGGTCAGAAACGACCCTTCCCATGATCCCGATCACTGACCACTGACCTCTGACCACTGACCACTCGCCCTGAATCCCGAGTTCTCAATGTCAAGCACCCAGCAGCCAGCATCCAGCGCCCAGCGGGTTACCCATTACCGCTGGAACGACATGCCCAAGGAACGGGTCAGCGACACTTTGGAGCGGCGGCTCGTCACCGGCGAGCGGATGATGCTTGCCCACGTCTACCTCAAGAAAGGCTGCATCGTGCCTCGGCATTCCCACGAGAACGAGCAGCTCACCTACATCCTCGAGGGGGCGCTCCGGTTCTGGATCGGCGAGGACGAATCGCAGACGCTGGTGGTGCGGGCAGGAGAGGTGCTGCACATTCCAGGCAACCTGCCCCACAAGGCGGAGGCGCTGGAAGACACCCTCGACGTGGACGTCTTCTCGCCGCCCCGGCAGGACTGGCTCGACAAGTCGGACGCGTATCTCCGGAAGTGAGGCGCGCGCGGTGATGTGGCAGACGCGGAGGGCGCGGAGGGCGCGGAGGGCGCGGGTTCTGGGCGCGGGCGCCCTCCTGGCCCTGGCAGCGCCTCTCTCCGCCCAGGTGCCCGTCAGCGGGGTGGTCCGGGAGGACGGCACCGGGCGCCCGCTGGCCCTGGTGCTGGTCAGCATCGAGGGGACCCAGCCCGCCGATACCACCGACAGCGCCGGCCGGTTCCGGCTCGATGCCCCGGCCGGCACCCGGATCGCGCTCTTCCGGCTGATCGGCTATCGCCCGCTCCGGCTCCGGCTCCAGCTTGCCAAGGGGGATTCCGCCACCGCGAATGCCGACCTGGTGCGAGAGAGCGCCCAGCAGCTCGAGCCGATCGAGACCCGGGCGGCCCCGGCCGCTCCCAGGGGAGTCGGGGTGGACGCCTTCGAAGAACGCCGCCGGCTCGGTTTCGGAAAGTTCATCGATTCGACCGAGCTGCGGCGTTCGGAGGGCCGCCGGCTCACTGATCTGCTTCGAGGTGTACCCGGAGTACGGATGATGTACTACGTCGAGGATCCGGCCCGGCCCTGGGTGTTCGAGTGGCGGGCGGTGGCGGGACGCAAGGAGAGCGCCGACGGCACGCCCTGCTGGATGAGTGTGGTGTTCGACGGCTCGCCGATCTACCGCTCTGGCAGCCTGACCAGACCTCCCGACTTTCACCGGGATTTGTTCGAGATTGCGAGCCTGGAGGCCGTCGAAGTGTACCGGAGCCCGGCGGAGGTGCCCCAGGAATACGGCGGCGCCAGCGAGCAATGCGGGCTCATCCTGCTCTGGTCCCGGCGACATCGCTGATGGATCTCGGACTGGGAGGACGGGTGGCCCTGGTCGCGGCCTCCAGCAAGGGACTGGGCCGGGCGGTGGCCGAAGAGCTGGCGGCAGAGGGCGTGTCGCTGGTGCTCTGTGCAAGGGGCCGGGAAGCCCTGGAGGCCACGGCCGAGGGAATCGCGAAACGGCACGGGGTCCCGGTGCTGCCGATTGCCGCCGATGTCGGCCAGCCCGGGGAGGTGGAGCGGGTGGCGCGCGAAGGCATGGCCCGCTTCCAGAAGATCGATATCCTGCTCACCAACAGCGGAGGCCCGCCGCCCGGGCCGTTCGAATCCCTGACCAAGGAAGCCTGGGCCGACGCGACCGCGCTGGTCCTGGGCAGCGTGGTCGGCTTCTGCCGGGCGGTGCTGCCCGGGATGAAGGAACGGCGCTGGGGGCGGATCCTCAACGTCACCTCGATCGCCGCCAAGCAGCCGGTGGACAATCTCATGCTCTCCAACAGCATCCGGGCGGCGGTGATCGGCTTTGCGCGGACCCTGGCCACCGAGGTGGCGCCGTACGGCGTCACGGTCAACAACCTGCTGCCCGGGTTCACCCGCACCGAGCGCATGGTGGAGCTGTCGGAAGTGACGGCCGCCAAGGAGGGGGTGACGCCCGACCAGGCGCTGGCGAAGTTCACCGCCGCGGTGCCGATGGGCCGCATGGGCGAGCCGCGCGAGTTCGCGGCGCTGGCGGCGTTTCTGGCGTCGGAGCGGGCGAGCTACATCACCGGGCAGAGCATGGCGGTGGACGGGGGGTGGATTAGATCTCTGCTATGAAAAACGTCAACGGTCAACGGTCAACGGTCAACGGGACCCGCCTCGCGGCCAGCCTCTGCTTTCTTCAGTGCGCCATGATCTCGACTCCGGTAGCCGGCCAAGCATCCGCTGGTTTTCCCGCGGCCTGGAAAGGTGTGGCCGACTTCTTCCACTCCGGGCTTCGGGCCGAAGGGGTCGTTGGGGGGAGTCTCTGGTTCCTCCGGGGCGATTCGGTGCTGGCCCGGGAATTCCACGGCGCCGCCGACCTCGGCACCGGCCGCCGGGTGGACGCCAACACGATCTTCCACTGGGCTTCCATCACCAAGACGTTCACCGCCATCGCGATCATGCAGCTGCGCGACCGGGGGCGCCTCTCGCTCGACGATCCCATCGTCAAGTACGTCCCCGAGCTCAGCGCCGTGAACAATCCCCATGGTCCGATGGAGGCGATCACCATCCGCCACCTGATGAGCCATTCGGCCGGCTTCCGGAACCCGACCTGGCCCTGGGGGGGAAGCCAGCCCTGGCACCCCTACGAACCCACCGAATGGTCGCAGCTGGTGGCGATGCTGCCGTACACCCAGATCCTCTTTCCTCCCGGCGCGAAGTACAGCTACAGCAATCCCGGGATCATTTTCCTGGGCCGGGTGATCGAGAAGCTGTCCGGCGACGACTTCGAGGTCTACATCGACAAGAACATCTTCCGCCCGCTGGGGATGTCCCGGAGCTATTTCGACCTGACCCCCTATCACCTGCTGGCCGACCGCGCCAACAACTACGAGGTCCGGGAGGGAAAGCCTGCCGCCAACGGGCTCGACTTCGACACCGGCATCACCACTTCGAACGGCGGACTCAACGCGCCGCTCACCGACATGGCGAAGTACTTCGGCTTCCTCCTGGGCAGCGGCCCCGGCGCCGGCGGGCCGGTCCCGGTGCTCAAGCGGTCCTCGCTCGAAGAGATGTGGCGGCCGGTGCTTCCCGC
>DATCXX010000383.1:0-3697 GCA_036565615.1 Gemmatimonadales bacterium
CCGGCTTCGGCGGCCCAGGCGGTGGCCGCCCTGGGCGAGGCGCGGATCCAGATCGCGTTTCCGGTTCCGCCCTCGGCGCGGGTCACCCACGCCGCCCTGGTCGAGAACCTCCGGGCCCTGGGCTTCCTCCGGATGCTCTGCGACGGCCGCGAGGTGCACCTGGAGGAGATTCCCCCGGGCGTCGACCTGACCGAGGCGGGGGAGCTCCTGGTGGCGGTGGACCGGCAGCGCGCCGGAGCGAGCGACCGGGTCCGCGAGGCCGTGGCCCTGGCGTTCGCCGAAGGCGAAGGCGTGGCGATCGTGCTCCACGACGGCGGCCGGCTTCGCTTTACCGAGCACCCGGCCTGCAGCATCTGCGATACGCCGGCGGCATCCCTCACTCCCCTGCTCTTCTCGTTCAATAATCCCAGAGGCGCGTGCGCGGGCTGCAACGGGTTCGGCGCCGTGCTGGAGTACGACGAGAGCCTCATCATTCCGGATTCAAACCGGAGCCTGGTCGAAGGCGCCATCGACCCCTGGACCAAGCCGCGCTACGAGGCCCACCGCAAACTGCTCCTGGACACTGCGCGCAAGCTGGGAGCCGACCCCGCGCAATCCTGGAAGGCGCTCAAGGCGCCGGTGCGCCGGGAGCTGCTCCACGGCCGGACCGGCAAGTATCTCGGGATCTTCCCCTTTCTCAAGGCGCTGGAGGAGAAGCGCTACAAGCAGTACATCCGGGTCTTTCTGCGCCAGTACCAGCTCGCCAAGACCTGTCCCGCCTGCGGCGGCTCCCGGCTCAACGAGCACGCGCTCTCGGTCCGGGTGGCGGACCGGACCATTGCCGACGTGGCCACCCTGCCGCTGGACGCGCTGGCCCGCTGGCTCCGGGAGATCCCCTGGACCGGCGCCGCCCGGGAGATCGCGTCCTCCATTCTCGACGAGCTGCTGGCCCGGGTGGACTTCCTGCTCGACGTCGGCCTCGGCTATCTGACCCTCGACCGCCAGTCCCGCACCCTGTCCGGTGGAGAGGCCCAGCGCATCGCGCTCGCCAACGCGCTCGGAGCCCGGCTGGTGGACGCGCTCTACGTGCTGGACGAGCCCAGCGTCGGTCTCCATCCCCGCGACACCGACCGCCTGCTCGCGCTCCTCCGCCGGCTCCGCGACGGCGGCAATTCGGTGCTGGTGGTAGAGCACGACCTCGAGGCCATCCGGCAGGCCGACTTCATGCTGGAACTGGGCGAGGGCAGCGGCGAGCTGGGCGGCCGGGTGGTCTACGCCGGTCCGGTGGACGGCGTGAACCAGACCCTGACCGGCGACTACCTCACCGGACGGAAGCGCATCGGGGTGCCCAGCGCGCGCCGCCCTGCGGGGCCGCTCCGGATCCGGATCCGGGGCGCCCGGCTTCACAATCTCCACAGCGTGGATGCGGACATTCCCCTGGGCACCCTGACCGCGGTGACCGGGGTATCGGGCAGCGGCAAGAGCACCCTGGTGCACGATGTGCTCTACCGCCAGCTCGAAGCCCGGCTGCACGGGGAGCACTCCGCCAAATCCCACCTGGGCGAGCAGGTCGGCGCGGTCGCCGGACTCACCGGATGGGAACACCTCACCGACGTGGTGCTGGTGGACCAGTCGCCGATCGGCCGGTCACCCCGGTCCAACCCGGTGACCTACATCAAGGCGTTCGACGAGATCCGCGAGCTGTTCGCCGCCCAGCCCCTGTCCCGGCAGCGGCGCTACTCGGCCGCCACATTCTCGTTCAACCTCGAAGGAGGCCGCTGTCCCGAATGCGAGGGTGCCGGCGCGGTGCTGGTCGAAATGGTGTTCCTGGCGGATGTCTTCGTGCCCTGCGAGGCCTGCGGCGGGAGCCGGTTCCGGCGCGAGGTGCTCGAGGTCCGGATCCAGGGGAAATCCATCCACGACATCCTGCAATGGACCGTGGACGAGGCGATCACCCGCTTTCATCATCAGCCCCGGCTGGGCGCGGCGCTCTGGCAGCTCCAGCAGGTGGGACTCGGCTATCTCCGGCTGGGCCAGCCCGCCACCACGCTCTCGGGCGGCGAAGCCCAGCGGCTCAAGATCGCCCGCGAGCTCGCCCGGGCCGGCAAACGGGACGGCCGCAAGCTGTATCTGCTGGACGAGCCCACCACCGGGCTCCATCTCGACGACGTGCGGGTGCTGATTCAGGTGCTGGACCGGCTGGTGGATGCCGGCCATACCGTGCTGGTCATCGAGCACCACACCGATGTGATCAAGCGGGCCGACTGGGTCATCGATCTCGGGCCGGAGGCGGGGGATGCGGGCGGGAGGGTTGTGGTCCAGGGCACGCCCGAGCATGTCGCGGCGTGCGCGGCATCCCACACCGGCCGTTACCTCGCGAAGGCCCTGGCTGACGGCGCTACTCGCTAGTCGCTGCTTCCTTGATCATGTTCCACGCCGAGCGGACATCGTCCTCGGTCGTCGTCAGGTGTCCCAGCGCTACCCGGAGCACGTAGCGGCCGCCCAGCCGAGTGCCGGTGATGAAGATCTTCCCGGTCGCGTTGACCCGCTCTTGCAGACGCTGGTTGAACCCGTCCAGCTCCCCTGCTGCCCGTTGCCTGTTGCCGGTGCGCTCTCCTCCATACCTGAACACCACAAGTCCGAGGTCAGCGGGCGCCACCAGCTCAAACCCCGGTTCTCGCTCGATCCAGTCGGCCAGCACTTTTCCCAGCCGGACATGCTCCCGGATCATCGCCCGCAGTCCCTCGACCCCATAGCTGCGGATCACGAACCAGAGCTTGAGGGCGCGGAACCGGCGGCCCAGCTGGATGCCCCAGTCGCGATAGTTGACCACCCGGTCGTCGTGGGCGGTGCGGAGAATCTCGGCGCTGGCCCCGAAGGAGCCGAGCAGGGCGGCGCGGTCCTTCACGAAATAGGCGGAACAGTCGAAGTTGACCAGCAGCCACTTGTGGGGATTGAAGACCACGCTGTCCGCGGCGTCCACCCCGTCGAAAATCCAGCGTAGCTCGGGAACGATGGCCGCCGATCCGGCCCAGGCGGCGTCCACGTGCAGCCAGACCGCCTCCTCCCGGCAGATCGCGGCGATCGCCGGCACCGGGTCGATGGCGGTCGAGCCGGTGGTCCCCACCGTCGCGACTACCGCCGCCGGCACCAGCCCCGCGGCGCGGTCGGCGCGGAGCTGGATCCGGAGCGCCTCCGGCAGCATCGCGTTCTCGGGGCCGGTCTCCACCATCCGGATGTGCCCGGGCCGGATCCCGGCGAGCCGCATCCCCTTGGGCACCGAGTGATTGGCTTCGAGCGTGGTATACCCTGTGAGCCGATCCACCGTTGCGTCGTTGCGTCGTTGCGTCGTTGCGTCTCTCGCCGTGATCATCGCCACCAGCGTCGCGGTGGAGGCGGTATCCTGGATCACGCCGGTGAATACCTCGGGGAGGCCTACCATCTGGCGCAGCCACTCCATGGTCACCTGTTCCAGCTCGGTCGCGGCGGGACTGGTGTTCCAGGACATGCACTGGGCCCCGATGGTCGCGGTGAGCATCTCGGCGAGAATCGAGGGCGGGCTGGTGTTGGCGGGGAAATAGGCCAGGAATCCCGGGTGACCCCAGTGGGTCAGCCCGGGCACGATGATCCGCTCGAAGTCCGCCATGATCCGCTCGAACGGCTCACCGGACAGCGGCGGCGCCGCCGGCAGCGCGGCGCGGACGGCGCCGGGCTCCGC
>DATCXX010000391.1:0-3302 GCA_036565615.1 Gemmatimonadales bacterium
GCGGCCCCCACCCGCCGAGACTCGCGCCCGCGTCCGCGCGCCGGTTCGCGCCGGCGCATCTCCCCCCAGGGCCGCGGCGAATTCCGCCGCGCTGCCGAACCGGTCGGCCGGAAGTTTTTCCAGCGCCGTCAGCACCGCGGCTTCCACCTCTTCCGGGACGCTCTTCCGCTGCGGCCCGATCGGCCGGGGCTCCTCGGTCAGCACCCGGGCCACGATGGATTGGGTGGTCGAGCCGGTGAATGGCGGATCACCGGTCAGCATTTCGTAGGCGACCACGCCCAGGGCGTAGATATCGCTGCGCGCGGTGATCTCGCGCTCGCCCATGGCCTGCTCCGGGCTCATGTACTGGGGCGTGCCCAGGGAGAGGCCGGCCTGGGTCATCCGCTGGCCGCCGGCACCGTGCTCCCCGCGTGCGCTCCCGAAGTCGGCGACGACCGCCCGGCCGTCGTGGAGCAGGATGTTCTCCGGCTTGATGTCGCGGTGAATCACGTGGTGGCGGTGGGCGTAGTCGAGCGCGCCCGCGACTTCGCGGGTCAGCCGAACCGCGTCCGCAATCGGCAGCTGCTTCTCCCGGTTGAGCCGGCTGCGCAGGGTCTCGCCTTCCACCAGCGGCATCACGTAGAACAGGTTGCCGTTGGCGTCGCCCGAATCGAACAGGGGAAGGATGTGCGGGTGCTGCAGCGCCGCGGTGGTCTTGATCTCGCTCAGGAACCGGTCGCCGCCCAGCACCGCCGACAACTCGGGATGCAGCACCTTGACCGCCACCTGGCGGCCGTGCCGGAGATCCTGGGCCAGGTACACCGTGGCCATGCCCCCGGAACCCAGCTCCCGCTCCAGCCGGTAGCGGTCCTGCATCGCGTTCGCGAGCGCTTCGGGGATCCGGGTCATGAAATCCGTTCGCGTTGGCCCGGCGCCGCGAGCAGCGCCTCACGGAGCAGGGCAGAGAGATTTCGCATGGGATAGCAGGCGGCGAGGGCAGCCTGAGGCGACGAAGTTACGACCGTCCGCCACCCTCGGCCACTGCGGCGAGCGCGGCCTGATCGACCATGCCCGCCAACCAGCGATCTCCTACCGGGATGTGACAGTCTGCCTCGCGCTCGGACAAGGCGCGCCGGCCTCGGTCCAGCGAAGAAAGCTGGCCACGAACTTGTCGTGCGGAATGGGCACCGGGGCGCGGTTGCCGCCCGGATTCCAGCCCCACAGCACCAGGCTGTCGGCGCTGACATGGGTCGTCAACGCGTCCAGATCGCGATCGCCGTTCTGTTTCCTGTCCTTGATCATCCGGCACAGCTCGCGGGGCGGCAGACCGATCCAGGCCATCTTGTGGTCCGCCGGCGGCAGCGCCCAATGCGGCGCGCCCGGGGGAGCGTTGGGGCCGTAGCTGGCCGGGAGATTCCTGTCGCCGTGGCAGGTCGAGCAGGGAAGGCCGGGCGCGCCATGGCCATCGGCTCCCCGCGCCACCCCCATCGTGTGGGGGGTTCCGCCGTCGTATTGAAGCGGCGCGTCGCCGGGGATGTGGCAGTTCTGGCATCTGGGGTGCTGGAACACCTGGCGCACCGTATCGAACGCGGCCAACGCCAGCACCTCTGCCTCGGAATCGGCATCCGGAGCACAGGAGGCGATCGAGATTGCCAGCGCCGACCCCACCGCACATGCGAGGCGCATGGTGGTCTCCTCAGGATGGCAGCGTGAGCGGAAGCTCGCGGAGACGCTGTCCGGTCAGTGCCGCGATCGCATTGGCGACGGCCGGGGCAGCGGGGGGCACGCCCACTTCACCGATGCCTCCCGGCTTCTCGGTGCTCGGCACGATATGCACCTCGACGACCGGCATCTCGTTCATCCGCAGTACCCGGTAGTCGTGGTAATTGGATTCCCTTACCCCGCCCGACTCGAGATGCAGGTTGCCGTGGAGCGCCGCGCTCAGGCCGAAGACGATGCCCGACTCCATCTGGGCGGCGATCGTCTCCGGATTGACCGCCACCCCGCAGTCGACGGCACAGACCACCCGGTGCACCCGAATGCGATTCGCCTCTGCCGAGACCTCGGCGACCTGGGCGACCCAGCTCCCGAAGGACTCGTGCACCGCGACGCCCAGGGCGCGTCCCGCCGCCGGGGCCTTCCCCCAACCGGCCTTCTCGGCGGCGAGATTCAGCACCCCGAGGTGCCGGGGGTGCGCCTCGAGCAGCGCACGGCGATACTCGACCGGATCCTTCCCGGCCGATTTGGCAAGCTCGTCGATCAGGCTCTCCATGACGAAGGCGGTGTGGGTGTGTCCGACCGAGCGGAGCCAGAGCACCGGTATCGCGGTGCGGGGGGAATGGAGGTCGACCCGGACATGAGGCAGGTCCTTCAGATAGGGCGAGTCCGCCGTTCCCTCCACCGAGGTCGAATCAATGCCGTTCCTTACCAGCACCGGCTCGAACGGAGTCCCGGCCAGAATCGACTGGCCGACCAGCACGTGCTCCCAGGCGAGCGGAACGCCATCGGCGCCCACGCCGATGCGGGCCCGGTGCAGAAACGCCGGCCGGTAATAGCCGCCCCGCACGTCGTCCTCCCGGGTCCATACCGTCTTGACCGGAGCGGCCGCGGCCTTGGCGACGTGCACCGCCTCGACCACGAAGTCGGAGGTCGGATTGGCGCGCCGGCCGAAGCCACCGCCCAGAAAGGTGGTGTGGATCTCGACCTGGTCCTGGCGGAGCCCGGTGATCCGGGCCGCGAGCTGCTGATCGAGGGTCTGGAACTGGGTACCGGTCCAGATCTCGCACTTGCCCCGCCCAATGCGAACCGTGCAGTTGAGCGGTTCCATCGGCGCGTGGGCGAGGTAGGGAACAGCGTACTCGGCTTCGAGGGTTCGGGCGGCACTCGTGATCGCCGCGGAGGGGTCACCCCGCGACACCGCCGGTATCCCTTTCGTCCCGGCCAGCTCGCGGAACTGGGCCCGAAGCCCGGTGCTGTCGAGGGGTACCCCTGAGGGCGGTAGCCATTCGATCGTCAGCGCTTCGCGTCCCGCCTTCGCGGCCCAGAAATGGTCGGCGACCACCGCGACACCGCTGGGCACCCGCACCACTTTGCGCACGCCGGGCACGGCCAGCGCCTTCGCGGCGTCGAAAGACTTGACCGTTCCGCCGAAGGCCGGCGCCCGAGCGACGACCGCGGTCAGCAGCCCGGGGAACTGTACATCCATGCCGAACCGGGCCCGGCCGGAGGTCTTCTCGGGTGAATCGAGCCGCCGGGTCGGTTTTCCGATGAGCTTCCAGTCCTTGGCATCCTTGAGCGTCACGGTGGCGGGGACCGGAAGCCGC
>DATCXX010000392.1:0-4023 GCA_036565615.1 Gemmatimonadales bacterium
GCACGAAGGTGCTCGAGCGGCGAGCGCCGCACGCGGGGAATGCCCGGCCGGGACGGGCCGAATCGTACCGCGCCGAACAGCAGCGCCAGCAGACCCACCGCCGCCGCCTGCCACACCAGGCGCCCCCAGGGCGAGCGACGGCTCCAGTCGATGGTGAGCGCCGACAGCGATCCGGCGGCGCCGTAGCCGTGATGGTATTCCTCGAACACCACCCGATCGTAGCGGCCGGCAAAGAGACCGAGCGTGAACGAACCCGCCTCGGTGCGCCGGAGCGCGCGGTTCCGGAACAGCTCCTCGTCCGCCACCAGCACGACCTCGCGGGCGCGATCGGCCCGGCGGAGCCGGAGCGCCACCGGACGTCCCTGGGTGGACCGGAGCAGGGTGTCCACCCCGGCCAGCGGCGGCACGACGCAGGAGACCCGGTCCACGTCGGAGGCCCGGCTCGAGTCCACCACCACCCGCTGCCTGGTCGCGGCCAGCGTGGCCCGCACCCAGGGTGCGCGGGGACCGGGCCGGACGCCCGGCGGCGCCACCGCCGCCGAGTCGAGGATGCGCCGGTTGACCCGGTACCCGAAGCAGCGCATCAGCGACTCGGCATCCCGCCCGGCCAGGATGAGATCGGCGTCCTCCGCAAAGGCGAGCACGGCGGTGCGCTCCGGCGCGGAGAATTGCGCGCTGGGCCCCAGTATCACCAGCACCCGCCGGGGCGACGGGCTGAGCCGGGCGAGCTCGCGGGAACGCTCCCGGAACCGCTGCACCGGAATCCCGAGGCGCTGGAGCGCATCGAGTAATCCGCGGGAGCCTCCCGGGGCGACCGAGAAGGTCGAAGGCCGCTCATCGGTATCGGCGGCGGGCCGGCGGCCCAGCAATCCCGCGATCAGCACCAGGACGCCGAGCAGCAAGACGGCCAGCATCACTTCGCTACGCGGGCGCATAGCGCTCCGGCGCGGCCAGCGCCCGCCAGGCTTCGAATTCCCGGGGACCGCAGGCCCGGCGAGCGAAGACGTATCCGTAGAGGTCGCGAACCAGGGCGCGGAGCTGGGCCCGCGCTTCGGGCGAGAGCCGCGCCTCGCGGGTGTATTCCCCCGGTGTCTTGCTGGGGTGGAAGCGAACCAGCGACGCGGCATCGAGCGCCAGAACCAGCGCGAGGAAATCGTACTGCATCGCTTCGGCGTAGCGGCCCAGACCGGCCAGCCGGTCGGCTTCGCCCCGGTACCAGGCCCGGTCCCGCCGCGCCGCGGGCGGCACCGCCGCGCCGGGACTGCCGCTCCCCGCGGCCCGCACGGTTTGCAGGAAAATCCAGGCGGCGTGCAGGAAGATCGCGAGGACCAGAAGGACCAGACCGGCCAGCAGCAGCTTGAACAGCGCCGGATGGGTCGCCTGCAGGTCCAGCAGCCATTGCTGCGCGGCGCGCATCCAGCGCCGCAGCACCGCGTAGCTCTCGGGACGCTCCACCCAGCGGTACTCCGGGGCGGCAAAGACCGAGTCGAGCACCGCGCGGAGCGAATCGGCCGGCGGCATCAGGCGGGCTGTAGCGAGGACGCGAGCAGCTCCAGATCGAAGCCCTCCTTCCGCACCCGGAGGTCGTAGTACAGAACCGTCATCACCACGTAGACGAAGGGATAGATGAAGATCTGCAGCATCGACTCCAGCGCGAGCAGCAGCAGGGCGACGCCGCCTTCGGCGCCGGTCAGCGCTTCCACGCCCCCGAGCGCGATGCTGGGAACCAGGAGAAGCAGGAAGGCAACCAGCAGGGTGAGGAGCACCTTGCCGCGGAATCCCAGGGTCAGCTCCCAGGAACGCCCCATGGCCGCGGTGGCCCCGGGCGGCGACTCCAGCACCGCCACCACCGTGCTCAGCACCAGCCCAGAGAGGAGGATCACCCCGGGCACGATGAGCAGCATGAACCCCAGCCCGATCAGCAGGGAGCTGAGGATGGAAATGACCACCAGGCGCCCCAGCAGCGACAGGGCTCGCTGCAGCGCGACCAGGGCCGAGGTCTCCCGGCCCAGGTACGCGTCCGACACCACGAAGGTGGATGCCGCGACCCCCAGCGCGCCGAGGATCACCGCCAGCACGCCGTACAGCAGGCTGAGCGCGAGATTCACGAACAGCGCACCCGAGGTCCCCAGGTAGACCCCCAGCGCCATGGGCAACGACTGGCAGATCACCGCGATCACCAGGAGCGGCGCGAACAGCGAGCGGTAGAGGCCGAACGAGACGTCCAGCACTTCACCCAGCGAGAGCGGACGCAGCGCCGGAGTCACGGCCATGAGAAGTCTCCACCCGGGGAAACTGGGAACCGATCGGGAGCACACCTATCATTGTCCCGAAGCCACGCTTTCGCCATCCCCCGACCGGCGTCGCGCATGCCCAACCGTCTTCCCGCATTCGAGCACCGGCAGCACCTGGAAGTCGAAACGCCGGAACACGTGGTGCTGGACTACGAGCTGGCCGGGATCGGAAGCCGCACGCTGGCGGCGCTGGCCGACTGGCTCATCCTCGGCCTCACCGTCACGGCGCTGAGTCTGGCATCGGGGGTCTGGCGCAACGCGGCCCCCTGGCTGGTCGCGGTGCTCGGCCTCGTACTCTATGCCATCGTCTGGGGATACTTCACCTGCTTCGAGGGGCTCCGGCGCGGCCAGACCCCCGGGAAGCGCTGGCTCGGCATCCGGGTCATCCGGGACACCGGGCACGCGGTCGCCTTCTCCGATGCGGCGACCCGGAACCTGCTCCTCCCGGTGGATCTCTTCTGTCTGATCGGCGTGTTCTTCATCGCGATCCACCCTCGTGCCAAGCGAATCGGTGACCTGGTCGCCGGGACCGTGGTGGTGCGGGACCATCCCGCCGAAGTGCGCCGCCCCACCGCCCCGCCGGCCGGCCCGGTGCCCGCAACCGAAACCGCCGGCAGTCCGCTGCTCGGCGACGAGGAATTCCGGCTGCTCCGGGAATTCTCCCATCGCGCCGGGGCGCTTCCTGCTCCGGTCCAGGCCCGGCTGGCCCGCAATCTGGCGGCCCGTTTCGCGGGAAGATTCCCGGAGCGGACCGGCGACGACGCCGGATTCCTGGAGCAGCTCTATCAGGATGAGCTGGCCCGCCGGCGAGGCCGGTTCGGCTCCCGGAGCGGCACCCGGAGCGGCGGGGCCGACCGGCTGGTGGCGAGGAAGTCGGCGCGGTGGGACGCGTTCCAGGCCCTGGCCCAGCGGGTCGCCCGGGATGGGCTCGACGCGCTCTCGGCGGAAGAGCTTCCCGACTTTGCGGCACGCTATCGGGAGATCTCGGCGGACCTGGCCCGGGCCCGGACCTACGGCGCCGAGCCGGTCACCCTGACCCGGCTGACCCGGCTGGTCGCCGCAGGACATAACGCGCTCTATCGGGAAGAGCGGCAGACCTGGCGCCGGATCTGGACCTTCCTGGTCCGGGAATGCCCCGCGGCGATCGTCGGGGCCCGCCGCTATGTCGCACTCGCCACCCTGATCTTCCTGCTTCCCGCAATGGGAGGCTTTGCCCTGCTCCGGGACCGTCCGTCCCTGGCCCCCATGGTGCTCCCCGATGTGCTGCTGGAGCGCGCCGAGGCGGGGGCGGCGCGCGCGGCCCGGGGGTCGGGCTATGTCGAGGATACCGGAGGCGCCCGGCCGCTGATGGCCTCGATGATCATCACCAACAACATCCGGGTCGCGTTCATGTGTTTCGCCGGCGGCATCGTCTTCGGGGTCGGATCCCTGCTGCTCCTCGCCTTCAACGGCCTCTCCATCGGCGCCGCATCGGGGCACTTCGCCAACGCCGGCCTGCTGGGCTATCTGTGGACCTTCGTCATCGGGCACGGGCTGCTGGAGCTGTTCGCCATCTGGGTGGCCGGAGCCGCCGGCTTCATGCTGGGCAAGGCGCTGATCCTGCCGGGCGATCTGCCCCGGCGCGACGCCGTGGTCCTGGCGGGAAGGGTCGCCATGCGGCTACTTGGGGCGGTGGTCGTGTTTTTGCTTGTGGCGGGAGCCATCGAGGGCTTCGTATCCGCGGGAAGCT
>DATCXX010000424.1:0-6704 GCA_036565615.1 Gemmatimonadales bacterium
TGCTGCGGCAGCAGCCCGGACGGGTGACCTTCGAGCCGATCGGAGGGATGCAGGCCGCGCTCCGGCGGGGCGGGGCGGCGTTCGGATCCGGCGTCCCGAAATTCATGCTGGCAAAGGCCACCTCGGTGTCGGCCACCTTTACCCGGCTCGAGTCGGGGTACTGTCACGTGGCCCTCGCGGCCGACCTCAAGAAGAACCGGAGCGCCTACGTGGGGGGTGCGTCGGTCCTCGGTTCGGTGGGGCTGGCCGGCGCGGTGATCCTCGCAACGATGAGCCCGTTTCTGCTGTTGGCCGCCGTGCCGCTCCTGGGTGGCGGGGCCCTGGGCTGGGTCACCCTCAAGCAGTTTCGTCCGGTGGCCGACCGGACCGCGCTCGGCCTGGAGCGCGCCCTGGATTATCTCGAGCGGGGCGGGGTCAAGCCGGGACACCAGATTCCGCCCAAGAGCGGCGGTCTGCTCGATGCGCTGGCCGGCGAGATTCGCCGGGCTATCGCCTCCTCCACCGAAAGGTCCCGGCAGAAGTGACCATCAGGAAGGTCGGAGTCCTTGGGTGCGGGCAGATGGGGAGTGGGATCGCCCAGGTGGCGGCGGTCGCGGGATTCGAGGTGCTGGCCCGGGACCTCGACGAGGCCCAGCTCTCCCGGGGCAGAAAAACGGTCGAGTCGTCGCTGGCGAAATTCGTGGAAAAGGCCAAGCTCGCCCCTGACGCGCGGGATGCGGCGCTGGCCCGGCTCCGCTTCACCACCCGGCTCGAGGACCTCGCGGCCTGCGAGCTGGTGATCGAGGCGGTCACCGAGGATCTGGAGCTCAAGAACCGGCAGTGGAAGGCCCTCGACGCCGTTTGTCCCCCGGAAACGCTGTTCGCATCGAATACCTCGAGTCTTTCGATCATGGCGATGGCGGCGGTGACCGGACGCCCGGACCGGTTCCTGGGGCTCCACTTCTTCAATCCGGTGCCGATGATGCCGCTGGTGGAGGTGGTGCGGAGCATCGCGACCTCATCCGCGACGATCGCTGCGGGCACCGACTTCGTGCGGCGCTTGGGCAAGGAGCCGGTGGCGGCCCGGGATTCGGCGGGGTTCATCGTGAACCGGCTGCTGATTCCCTACCTGCTCGATGCGGCCCGCGCGGTGGAGCAGGGGGTGGCGTCGATCCAGGACGTGGATACCGGGATGAAGCTGGGCTGCGGCCACCCGATGGGGCCGCTGACCCTGCTCGACTTCGTCGGGCTCGACACCGCGGTCGCGGTGGGAGAGATCCTCTTCGACGAATTCCGGGAGCCGCGTTACGCGCCGCCCCCCCTGCTGCGCCGGATGGTGCTGGCGGGATGGCTGGGGAAGAAGAGCGGGCGGGGGTTTTACGACTGGACCACGACCCCGCCGACGCCGGTGGCGCTGTGAAAGTCGTCAACGGTCAACGGTCAACAGTCAACGGTAACCGCCTTGCGGGGCTGGTCCCGTTGACCGTTGACCGTTCACTGTTGACGCTGTTCCTGCTGGTGGTCTCCTGTCGCGCCACCACCACGCGCCCCGACTACCTCCCGCTCCCCACCGCGTCGGTTGCCGAGGTCGAGCTGGAGATCCCCCAGGCCACCCGGGCCCTGGCCGAGGCGCTGGCGAAGGACAGCATCGCCCTCATGGTGGTGCGGGAAGCGGACGGGTTCATCGACTCGGGCTGGCTGAGCAGTCGCACCCTGGAGCGCACCGGCGCGCGGCCGCTGGGCCCCGAGGTAGTGCGGGTCCGGGCCTGGGTGAATCCGTCGAAGCAGTTCTGGAGCGAGCTGCAGGTCGAGGCGAGCTACCGCGCGATGGCCGATCCCTCCCGGCCGGAGCGGGAGCTCGATGTCCAGCTTCCCGCCGACCACCCGCTGCAGCGCAAGGTGGCCGGAGTGGTGCGCCGCCTGGTTGTGCTGCACGGAGACCCGGCTGCCCTGGAAGCGCTCAGTCCGCCCCGGCCGGTGGTCAAGCCGGACACCACCATCAAGCCCGACACCACGAAAGCCGGACACCGATGAATCGCGTCAGCCGAGCCCTCGTGTTCTCCCTTGCCTTTGCAGGCGCCGCCGCCGCTCAGGGCCGCAAGGCCACCTGGGCCGATGCCGTGCTCACCGATCTCGATACCAAGGCCCCGGGGTACGCCGCCACCGCGAAACAGATCTGGGGATTTGCCGAGGTGGGATACCAGGAGGAGAAGAGCAGCGCGCTGCTCCAAGAGCAGCTCCGCGCGGCGGGATTCTCCATCGAGGCCGGGGTGGGAGAGATGCCCACCGCCTTCGTCGCGTCCTACGGGAGCGGCAAGCCGGTGATCGCGATCGTGGGCGAGTTCGACGCCCTCCCCGGCCTTTCTCAGGACGCCACGCCGGTACGCAAGGTACTGGTCGAGGGCGGGCCGGGACACGGCTGCGGCCACCATCTCTTCGGCACCGCGGCGACCGCGGCGGCGATCTCGGTCAAGGACTGGCTGGCGCAGGGCAAGCGGCCCGGGACGGTTCGTTTTTACGGCACCCCGGCGGAGGAGGGAGGCGGCGGGAAGATCTACATGATCCGCGCCGGACTCTTCAGGGACGTGGACGCGGTGGTCTCCTGGCACCCCGGTGATCTCAACCAGGTGACGCGCGCGACCACCCTGGCGAACAGCAGTGCCAAGTTCCGGTTTCATGGGGTCAGCGCGCATGCCGCCGCGGCACCCGATCAGGGACGCTCGGCGCTGGACGGCGTGGAAGCCATGAACGCGATGGTGAATCTGATGCGCGAGCATGTGCCCCAGGAGACCCGCATCCATTACATCATCACCAGCGGAGGGAAGGCGCCCAACGTGGTTCCCGATTTTGCCGAGGTGTACTACTACGCCCGGCACAGCGACATGCGAATCCTCGACGGCATCTGGGAGCGGATCCTGAATGCCGCGAAGGGCGCCGCGCTGGGAACCGGCACCACGATGGACTTCGAGCTGGTGAATTCGGTGTACAACGTCCTCCCCAACGATGCCCTTGCCGACGTGATGCAGGGAGCGCTGGAGCGGGTGGGCGGTTATGCCTATTCGGCGGACGAGAAGGCGTTCGCCGAGCAGATCCGGCCCTCGCTCACCGGGACGCTCCCTCCGATGGATGAGACGACCCGGGTGACCCCGCCGGAGACCGGCGTCTCCCCCGGCTCCACCGATATGGGCGACCTGAGCTGGGTGGTTCCGACGGTGCAGATGTCCGCCGCGACGTGGGTGCCCGGCACTCCGGCCCACAGCTGGCAGGCGGTGGCGGCGGGAGGGATGTCCATTGGATCGAAAGGCATGATGGTCGCGGCCAAGACCATGGCGCTCACCGCGATCGAGCTGTTCAGCAATCCCGCGCACCTGCCGAGGGCGCGGGCGGAGTTCGAGAAGCGGCTGGGGGGATTCGTCTACAAGTCGAGAGTGGGGGATCGGAAGCCCCCGCTGGACTACAGGCGGTGAGACGTGAGACGTAAGAGGTGAGACGGAAGTACTTCTCACCTCTCACATCTCACATCTCACGGCACCTCGGAAATAGTGTAAGGAGGCGTCTCATGGCCACCATCACCGTCGGGAAGGAAAACTCCACTTCCATCGATCTCTACTATGAGGATCACGGCTCCGGCCCGCCGGTCGTCCTGATCCATGGCTGGCCGCTCTCCGGGGCTTCCTGGGAAAAGCAGGTTCCGGCGCTTCTGGGCGCGGGTCATCGGGTCATCACCTACGATCGACGGGGCTTCGGCCGGTCCAGTCAGCCGGATTCCGGCTATGACTATGACACCTTCGCCAGTGACCTGAACGAGATCATGACCCGGCTCGAGCTGCGCGACGCCACGCTGGTGGGTTTTTCCATGGGCGGTGGCGAAGTCGCCCGCTACCTCGGCAAGTATGGATCCGAACGGGTCAAGCGAGCGGTATTTATCGCCGCGATCCCGCCCTTCCTGCTGAAGAAGGGCGATAACCCGGATGGGCTGGACCGAAGCATTTTCGAAGGAATCAAGAAATCAATCGTCACGGACCGGCCGGCGTTTCTCTCCGAATTCCTGAAGAACTTCTACAATGTGGACGACCTGGGCGGGAAGCGGATCAGCAATCAGGCCGTCCACCTGAGCTGGATGGTCGCCGCTGGTGGATCGCCTAAGGGTACCCTCGATTGCGTGCAGGCCTGGCTCACCGACTTCCGGGACGACCTGCAGAAGATCAGTGTGCCCACGCTGGTCATCCATGGCGACGCGGACCGGATCCTTCCGATCGCGGCGACCGGATCACGCATTCATGAAGCGGTAACGGGAAGCCGGATGGTGGTCGTGGCGGGAGGACCGCACGGGATACTCTGGACCCACGCGGAGAATGTGAATTCGGCGCTGGTGAAGTTTCTAAAGTAGCGGGTAGCGGGATGCGGGAAGCGGAGAGCGGGTAGCAGTGAGGGTTTGAATCAGGGCCCGGCTGGCTGGAGTCTGGATGCGATTTCGACTGGGATGACATGGCACTCACTCCCGGCGACAACGACTCCGGTTCTGGTCCATGGCTGGTAGCCGGCTTTTGATACTCGAACTACATAGGTTCCCGACCGTTCCGTGGCACCTTGAAACGTGAACGAATCACCTATAGGACGAAGGGTCTCAAGATAAGAGCCGTCCTGTGCCGTGACCGATGCACCCTCCCCGGTTGGAAGGTTGGTGATCGAATCATGAACCCGCACTATCAATCCATCCACAATGCTCGCTGTACAATCCGGTCCGACGCATGCGGAAGTGGCGAGCAAAGGGCCGATCAATAGGGATAGAAAAGCGGAAGAGAAACGCGTGCGCATTCCAAGAGGAGGAACACTGGTCGATCGAGTGGTGCACTGTGGGTTTTCCCGCTCACCGCTCACCCCTCACCGCTCACTGTACGTAAGCCTTGACCCACTCCTCCAGCTGAACCAAGTCGAGCCGGGTGTCCTTGCAGGGCCCGCTGGGCAGGGTGAGGGTGAGCCCGAGCACCGGCACCTTGCCGGCCACGTCGTGCAATCCGCTCACCATGTCCCGCTCGCAGGCTACCGCGACGACCGCGCGGGGCCGGCGCTCCTTGATCACCCGGCGGGCTAGCTGCCCCCGGGTCGCCACGAAGACCGGGATCTTGTAACGCCCCGCGACGGCCAGCACCCCCTCGAGGATGTCCTTGGCCAGGCAGCGGGGAATCAGCAGGAGCAGCTCGCCCCCGGTCACCTTGCGCTTCCGGTCCAGCGCCAGCGCGTCGTACACCTTGACCGACGCGTTCTCGACCCAGTCCCGCCGCCCGAACCGGTTGGCCAGGATGGAGGTGCCCCGCATCAATCGCAGAAACGGCCCCCGCTCGGCCAGCTTTTCCGGGAGGAGGTTGGCTCGGAACGCGAAGGAGAGGGCGATCAGGGCCCACCAGACGAGCACCGCACCGGAAACAACCGCCAGGCTCCAGCTCAGGACCACCGGCACGGCGGGGTGGATGGAAGCGAGCCTCGGGGCCAGCACGAACAGGAGGATTGCCGCGCCCAGAGCGACCGCGAGGATCCAGCCCAGCGACCAGCCGAAGAAAATCCGGGGCGGAGCATCGAAGTTCCCGGCATTGGGCAACGGTTGTCCGTCCCACTCATCCCATTCGTGGCCCAGCCTGCGGTCCACCTCCAGGTGGATGAGTTCGGGGCGGTTCGGGACGGTTGCCATGGCTATATAATACCCCAATGCAGGCCCAGCCGTCCCGTCCGCCTTTTCCCCCGATCAGCGGCATCTGCCGAACCGACCCTCCGGCCCGAGCAGCCTACGCCGAGGGCGCAGGGATCTTCCGCATCGTTCCGGAGGGCGTCGTCGTCCCCTCCACCACCAGCGCACTCGCGACTCTGGTGGCGTGGGCCGCGGCGAACCGGGTTCCCCTGGTTCCGCGAGGCGCGGGGAGTGGCATGGCGGGCGGAAACATCGGCGCCGGAATCGTGGTGGACCTCGGAGTGCTGGACGGCGCACCGCTCACCGTCCATACCGGCGCCCGCCGGGCGTTGGCCGGCACGGCCGTGACTCATCGGGCGCTCGACCAGGATGCCCGCCGCAGAGGTCTGCGCCTTCCACCCGACCCCTCCAGCGCACGCTTCGCCACCCTGGGAGGGATGGTCTCCACCAACGCCTCGGGACCGAGATCGGTCGCGGCCGGCAGCGTTCGAAGCTGGGTGGAGGCGATCGAGATGATCACTCCGGACGGACTCCCCCTTCTGCTACGCCGGGGGGAGACGCCGCTCGCCACCCCGACGGTCGAGCGGTTTCGCCGGGAGGCGGAGCCGGCGCTGCGCGCCGCGGAGGGCCTGATCCGCGACCGGTTCCCCCGCACCCTCAAGAACTCGTCCGGGTATGCCCTGGACCGGTGGCTCGACTCCGGAGATCTCCTCGACCTGGTGGTGGGGGCCGAGGGGACCCTGGGGTTCGTCACCCGGACCGAGTGGCGCCTCGAGCCGGTGCCCAGGGAGTACGGCGGAGTGCGCGCCGCGCTCAGCGACATCGGCGCGCTGGGGGAGATCGTGGCCGAGCTGCGGGGTCTTTCGCCCTCCGCGCTCGAGTATCTCGATGCCAGCTTCCTGACCTTTGCTGGGGAATGGGGAAAACAGGGGGAACGGGGAAAACAGGGAGAACGGGGAGAACTGGGGGAAGCGGGACTCCTCATGGCCGAGTTTGAGGGGAATGACCTGCAGGACATCCAGCGGCGAATCAGCGCAGC
>DATCXX010000026.1:0-9793 GCA_036565615.1 Gemmatimonadales bacterium
AGAGACCCGGCAGGGCGTCGTACTCCCCCATGATCCCGATGATGGGGCGGCCGCTTCCGAATTCGGCCACGAACGCCGTCGGCATGCCCGCCACCCCGCGGGTCACCCGGAATCCCTGCTGCTCGGCGTAATCCGCCAGCAGAGCCGCGGACCGGTGCTCCCGGAGCGCGGTCTCGGCCAAGGCCCAGATCTGGTCGCTCAACCCGGTGAGTTTCACGGCCCGCTGCTCGACGCCGGTCACCGCGTCCTGCTTGAGCCTGGGGTCGGCGCCGCGGGACTGGGGCACCAGCAGCAACGGGAGGGTGACGGCAAGCAGGCGGGTTCGCATGAGGTCAGTCATCCAGCACGGGTTCGTAACGGTCCTCGTCCCGGGGGGCGAGGTGGGGCGACTCATTCAGGATCCGGGCGCAGGTGTTCCAGCGCAGCGCGGCCTCGTCGCTGTCGCCGGGACGGAGCGCGAGGGCTTGTTCATAGTGCGCCATGGCGATCCGGAACCCTTGGTAGGCCATGGCCGCCGTCCCGGGCCGGCCGGAGCGGAGCAGGGCGGTGGCATGGCGCTCGTGCATCACCCCCTCGTAGTAGGCCCGGGCAAACCGGTCCTGCAGCCGGGGGAGCACCTCTTTGGCCTTGAGCAGCCCGGAGGCCAGGGTTTCGGCGAAACGGTCGGTGCGGGCCAGCAGCAGATTGACCAGCGCGCCCTGGTGATCCGGCTCCACCTTCAGGATGTCGAGACAGATGCTTTCCGCCGCTCCGGGCTCGTTGAGCAGCCGGTAGCGCTCGGCCTTGGCCAGGGCGGCCGGGATGGCGCCTGCCGAGATCGGTTTGAGTTCAAACATGTTTCCCCCTTCCGGCACCGGAGACCGCGAGTAGCGAGTCAGGGCCCGGCAATGGTGCCGCGAATCATGCCGGCCAGCTTCACGATCGGATCGAACGCGTGATCCATCACCCGCTCCTTGAGCGGAATGATCGCGTTGTCGGTGATCTTGATCCCCTCGGGACAGACGGCGGTGCAGCACTTGGTGATGTTGCAATAGCCGATCCCGTGGGCCTTGCGCAGCTCATCCCGCCGGTCCAGGGTGTCGAGCGGGTGCATCTCCAGCGCCGCCACGTACACCAGGTGGCGGGGGCCGATGAATTCCTCGTGGAGGTGGTGGTCCCGGAGGACGTGACAGACATCCTGGCAGAGAAAGCACTCGATGCACTTGCGGAACTCCTGAACCCGGTCCACGTCCTCCTGCTGCATGCGCCAGGTCCCGTCGGGCGCGTCGGGCGGGCGGGGGGTGAACTTCCGGATCTTCTGCTTGGCGCGATAGTTCCAGCTCACGTCGGTGACCAGGTCGCGGTGATGCGGAAAGGCCCGGATCGGCTCCACCGTCACCGGCCGGGAGAGATCGAGCTCGTCGAGCCGGGTCATGCACATCAGCCGGGGCTGGCCGTTGATCTCGGCGGAGCAGGAGCCGCACTTCCCCGCCTTGCAATTCCACCGCACCGCGAGATCGGTGGCCTGGGTTGCCTGGATCTCGTGCACCGCGTCGAGCACGACCATCCCCTCGGAGACCGGGGTCTCGTAGGAGACCAGCTGACCGGTGCCGTTGTCGCCGCGAAAGAGATCGAATGTGGCGTTCATGGGCTCCCTTTGAGCGCCATCAGCCTGAAGGCTGCCGGCTCTATTTGTATTCCTCGACCAGCCGCCGCAGGTCCTCCCGCATCGGCGGGATCGGCTCCTGGTCCAGCTCCATCCCCCCGTCGGCGCCGGGGCGGAGCACGAAGTTGAACCCGGCGAACTCGGTCCGCTTCTCGGGAAAGTCCTCCCGGAAGTGTCCCCCCCGGCTCTCCTTCCGGGCCAGCGCGGCCGTCACGATGGCTTCCGAGACGGTGAGCAGGTGGCGCAGGTCGAGCGCGGTGTGCCATCCCGGATTGTATTCCCGGTTTCCGGTCACCCCGACCGTGGCGGCCCGCCGCCGAAGCTGCACCAGCGCCTCCAGCGCCCGGGTCATGTCGGATTCGCTGCGCACGATGCCGGCGAGGGTCTGCATCATCTCCTGCAGATCGTGCTGGACCGCGTAGGGGCTTTCGCCGTTGGGCCGGTCGAAGGGCGCCAGCACGTCCCGCGCCGCCTCGTTGACCTCGCCGCCGTCGGGCGGAAGGGCGGGATGGCTCCGGGCGAACTCGGCCGCGAATTCCCCGGCCCGCTTGCCGAACACCAGCAGATCGGACAGCGAGTTGCCGCCCAGCCGGTTGGCCCCGTGCAGTCCGGCCGCCGCCTCCCCGGCCGCGAAGAGTCCCGGGAGGGTGCTCATCTGGGAATCGCCGTCCACCCGGATCCCGCCCATGATGTAATGGGTGGTGGGTCCCACCTCCATCGGGGTGGTGGTGATGTCGATGCCGGCCAGCTGCTTGAACTGGTGGTACATGCTGGGGAGCTTCTTCCGAATGTGCTCGGCGGCCTTGGGGAGCTTCTCCTTGATCCAGGCGATGTCGAGAAAGACCCCGCCATGAGGGCTGCCCCGGCCTTCGCGGACTTCCCGCACGATGCACCGGGCCACGTGATCGCGGGTCAGCAGCTCCGGCGGCCGGCGCGCCTCCTTGTCGCCGGTCACGTAGCGCCAGCCCTCTTCCGGCGTGTCGGCGGTCTGGGCCCGGTAATTCTCCGGAATGTCCTCGAACATGAACCGGCGGCCCTCGCTGTTCTTGAGCACGCCGCCCTCGCCCCGGACCCCCTCGGTGACCAGGATGCCGCGCACGCTGGGAGGCCACACCATGCCGGTGGGATGGAATTGCACGAACTCCATGTCCTGCAGCGTCGCCCCGGCGTGAAGCGCCAGCGACTGGCCGTCGCCGGTGTACTCCCAGCTGTTGCTGGTGATCTGGAAGGCCCGCCCCACGCCGCCGGTCGCGATCACCACCGCGCGGGCGCGGAACAGCCGGAGCCGGCCCCGCTCCCGGTCGTAGGCCAGCGCTCCCGCAATGCGGCCCTCCCGGGTGAACAGGGTGACGACCGTCACCTCCATGTGGACGTCGATGCCCTGATGAATGCCATGGTCCTGCAGGGTGCGGATCATCTCCAGCCCGGTGCGGTCGCCCACATGCGCCAGCCGGGGGTAGCGATGCCCTCCGAAATTGCGCTGGAGGATCCGGCCATCCTCGGTGCGGTCGAAGAGGGCGCCCCAGGCCTCGAGCTCGCGCACCCGCTCGGGCGACTCCCGGGCGTGCAGCTCGGCCATGCGCCAGTTGTTGACGTACTGCCCGCCCCGCAGGGTATCGGTGAAATGGACCCGCCAGTTGTCGCGGTCGTCCACGTTGCCCAGCGCGGCGGCGACCCCGCCCTCCGCCATCACGGTGTGGGCCTTCCCCAGGAGGGACTTGCAGACCAGGCCCACCGAGACGCCCCGGGCCGCGGCCTCGATGGCGGCGCGGAGCCCGGCACCACCCGCGCCGATGACCAGCACATCATGATCGAAGGTCTGGAGCTCGGGCATCAGAAGAGCCTCGGATCGCTCAGGATGCCCAGGGAGCAGAGGCGGATGTAGATGTCGCTGCCCGCCACCATGAAGAGGCTCACCCAGGCCCAGCGGGGATGGGTGGCGTTGAGGCAGGTGGCACAGGCGTAGGGAACCCGGAATGCCTTCCGCCGGGAGAACTGGTCCCGGAATCCTCCCAGGATGTGACGCATCGAGTGGCAGCCCACCGTGTATCCGGTCAGGCAGACCAGATTCGCCGCCAGAATGAGGGTGCCGAGCCCGGCGCCGAACCGCTCCCCGCCTCCGGCGGGATCGGCCCACCAGAACGCCTTCCAGAGGTCATAGGACAGGATGAAGAGAAAGAGCACCGCGAAGAACATGAAATACCGGTGCACGTTCTGAAGGATCAGCGGGAAATACCGCTCCCCCAGGTAGGCCTTCCGCGGCTCGCCCACGTTGCAGGCCGGCGGATCGGCCCAGAACGCCTTGTAGTAGGAGCCGCGATAGTAGTAGCAGGTGAACCGGAACAGGGCGGGGAAGGGCAGGATCAGGAGCGCCGGACTGAAGGGCAGAAACCCGGGCCACCAGCCCGGTTTGGGCCCGAACCAGGCGTGGGGCGAGCTTCCGAAGATCTCCGGACTGTAGAACGGAGACAGATAGGGTCCGAAGGTATAGTGGGCGTTCTGGAAGGCGGCCCAGGTGGCATACACCAGGAATGCGGACAGGATGACGAATACCACCAGCGGCTGGATCCACCACGCATCGCGCCGGCGGGTTTCCAGAAACCGGCGGCGGGTCAGGGGGACCGTCGCATGCGCCATGCGGAACTCCGGGAGTGGCTGGATCGGCGTGGAGCGGGATGAGGGAATCTAGCGGTGCGAGGCGAGTAGCTCCATGAGGTGGTCGAGCTCGACCGGCTTGACGGTGTGGGTGTCGAATCCGGCGTCCTTGCTCCGCTGGCGATCCCGCTCCTGCCCGTAGCCGGTCATGGCGATGATGAGCGCGCCCTCCAGGCCGCTCTGCCGGAGCCGGCGGCAGACTTCGTAGCCGTCGATGCCGGGAAGCCCGATGTCCAGCAGGATGACCTCGGGCCGCTCCGACTCGGCGAGGTGGAGCGCCTCTTCTCCGTGATGCGACACCAGCACGTGATGCCCGCTCAGCGACAGCAGCATGGCGAGGCTCTCGGCGGCGTCCCGGCTGTCGTCCACGATCAGAATCCGGCGGGGCGGGATGGGGCGGCGGGCCGGCGGCGGCGTGGGCCGGCAGATTCCCGGATCCAGGACGAGGCAGGGGAGCCGGATCACGAACTCGCTCCCCCGGTCCACCCCCTCGCTCTGCGCGCTCACGCTGCCGCCGTGCATCTCGACCACGGTCTTCACCAGCGACAGCCCGATGCCCAGGCCGCCCTGGGCCCGGTCCAGGGTGCGCTCCCCCTGGGAGAACAGCTCGAAGACCTCGGTGAGCATGTGGGGTGGAATCCCGATCCCGCAATCCCGGACGGTGATCACCGCCTCCAGGCCCTGCTGCTCGACCACCAGTTCCACCCGCCCGCCGTCGTTCTGGTACTTGGCCGCGTTGGTGAGGAGGTTGGCTACCACCTGGGTGAGCCGGGCCAGATCGCCCTGGAGGACCACCGGCGTGTCGGGCAGGATGGTGGTCAGCTGGTGGCGGTGGCTCTCCATGAGCGGGCGGCTCAGCTCCAGCGCGCCCGCGATGACTTTGGCCAGATCCACGCGCTCGGAGCGCAGCTTGATCTTGCCCAGCGTGATGCGGGAGACGTCGAGCAGGTCGTCCACCAGCCGGGTCAGCTGGCCGGCCTGCCGCTCGATCACCTCGCGGCACCACTGGAGGTCGGCGTCGCCGGTCTCCTTGAGCCGCATGATGTTGACGGCATTGACGACCGGCGCCAGGGGATTGCGGAGCTCGTGGGCCAGCAGGGCGAGGAACTCGTCTTTCCGGCGGTCCGCCTCCCGCAGCTGGTCGGTGAGCGTCATCTGGCGCAGCATGGAGGCCTCCAGCTCGGCGGTCCGCGCGGTCACCCGGTCTTCCAGCTCCCGGGTCAGCCGCTCCGAGTCGCGGGTCTTGCGGTACAGCTCGGCGAATACGCTGACCTTGGCCCGGAGCAGCTCCGGGATGACCGGCACCGAGACGTAATCCACCGCGCCGGATTCGTACCCCTTGAGCTGGTCCAGGTCGCTGAGGTGCACCGCCGACACGAAGATGATCGCGGTCTTCTGGAACCGGGGGTGCTGGCGGATGATCTCGGCCAGCTCGAACCCGTCCAGCTCCGGCATGCTCACGTCCATCAGCACGACGGTGATGTCGGTCTTGAGCAGGTGCTCCAGCGCCTCCCGGCCCGAGTTGGCCTTGATCAGATTCTCGCCCAGGCCGCTGAGGATGGCTTCATAGCTGAGCAGCTTGCCGGGCTGATCGTCGACCAGGAGGATGTTGACCGGGTCGTGCGTCCGCATCGCGGGCACCCCGGTTACCGGTGCAGCCACATCCGCAACGCGGAGAGAAGTTGTTCGGTGTTGACCGGCTTGGCCAGGTAGTCGGACGCGCCGGCCTCGAGGCACTTCTCCCGGTCGCCCTTCATGGCTTTCGCGGTCAGGGCGATGATCGGGAGGCGGCGGAATTCGGATTTCTGCCGGATGGCCTGCATCGTCTGGTAGCCGTCCATCTCGGGCATCATGATATCCATCAGGGTGATGGCCACATCCGGGGTGGCCTCCAGGGTGGCAATGGCCTCATGCCCGGTCCCGGCGGTCAGCACCTCCATCCCCCGCCGCTCCAGCACACTGCTCAAGGCGAAGATGTTGCGGACGTCGTCATCCACCACCAGCACCTTCTTCCCGATCAGGTCGTCGTCGGAGCGGTGCAGCCGGTCCAGCATCTGCTGCTTCTCGGCCGGCAGGTCGGAGACCACCCGGTGGAGGAACAGCGCGGTTTCGTCGAGCAGGCGCTCCGGCGATTCCACGCCTTTGACGACCACGCTCCGCGCCATGCTGTGGAGCCGGGCGTCTTCCTCGGGGGTCAGCTCCTTGCCGGTGAAGACCACGACCGGCAGGTCCGCCAGGGTGGGGTCGTCCCGGATGTGCTCCAGGACCTCGAAGCCCGACATGTCCGGCAGCCGGAGGTCGAGGACCGCGCAATCATACGGCTCGGCCCGGAGCGCCCGCAATGCCTCGCCGCCGCTGCTCGCGGTGTCGATCGAGACGTCGTCGTGCCCCAGCAGCTCCGCGATGCTCAGCTGCTCCGCCTCGTTGTCCTCCACCACCAGAAGCCGCTTGGAGCGCGGAGTGGAGAAATCCCGGATGCGGGCCAGGGCCGACTCCAGCCCCTCGGTGGTGGTGGGTTTGGGCAGGAAGCTGAATGCCCCCCGGGCGAGGCCGTGCTGCCGGTCCTCGTCCAGCGTCACGATCTGCACCGGAATGTGGCGGGTGGCGGGGTCCTGCTTGAGCTGGTTCAGGACCGTCCAGCCCAGCATGTCGGGAAGGAACACGTCCAGGGACACGGCGGTGGGACGGTACTCCCGCGCCAGCGCCAGCGCCTCGCTGCCCCGCATGGCCACCAGCACCTGGAATCCCTGGGCCCGGGCCTGGTCCACCAGGATGCGGGCGTAGTGGGGATCGTCCTCCACGATCAGGAGCAGGGGCGCGCCGTCCCGCAGCGCTTTCCGGTCGTCGGGAATGGATTCGACCGGGCGGTCCCAGACCCGGACCGTCGGGAAACTGCCGCTGCGCATCTGCTTGGTCTCGGCGTCCGGCACGCTCGCCACCGCCGCGGTGGGACCGACGTAGGTCTGGGGCAGGTACAGGGTGAAGGTGCTGCCCTTGCCGGGGACGCTGCGCAGCTGGATCTCGCCGCCCAGCAGACTGGCGAGCTCCCGGCTGATCGCGAGGCCCAGGCCGGTGCCCCCGTACTTCCGGCTGGTGCCGGCATCGGCCTGCTGGAACGCCTCGAAGATGATGCGCTGCTTCTCCAGCGGAATGCCGATGCCGGTGTCGGAGACCTCGAACGCCACCACGCTCGCGGTCCGCTTGAGGATCGGGTGATCGGTGGTCCATCCGGCGGCCGCCGGGCTGACACTGAGCCGGACCCCGCCCTGTTCGGTGAACTTGAAGGCGTTGGACAGCAGGTTCTTGAGCACCTGGGTGAGCCGTTTCGTGTCGGTCACGATGGTGCGGCCCAGGTGCGGATCCACCTGGACGTCGAGGGAGAGATGCCGGTTTTCGGCTTCGTGCCGGAACGGCCGCGCCAGGGATTCGAGCAGGCTGTTGACCGCGACCTCTTCCGGCGACACGGTGACGGTGCCCGACTCGATCTTGGAGAGGTCCAGGATGTCGGTGATCAGGTTGAGCAGGTCGGTCCCGGCGCCGTGGATGGTGCGGGCGAACTCGACCTGCTTGGGCAGCAGGTTGCCCTCGGAGTTTTCGCCGAGCTGCTGGCCGAGGATGAGGATACTGTTGAGCGGGGTGCGCAGCTCGTGCGACATGTTGGCCAGGAACTCGGACTTGTACTTGGACGTGAGGGCGAGCTCGCTGGCCTTCTCCTCCAGCGCCAGACGGGCCTGCTCGATTTCCTGGTTCTTCCGCTCCACTTCGGCATTCTGTTCGGCGAGCTGCTGGGCCTTCTGCGCCAGCTGCTCGTTGGTCTGCTGGAGCTCGCGCTTCTGGGTCTGCAGCTCCGCGGCCAGCTGCTGCGACTGGGTCAGCAGCCCTTCGGTCTGCATCGTCGCTTCGATGCTGTTGAGCACGATGCCGATGCTGGCGGTGAGCTGTTCCAGGAAGGCGAGGTGGGACGGGGTGAAATGGCTGAGCGACGCGAGCTCGATCACCGCCTTGACCTCGTCTTCGAACAGCACCGGCAGGACGATGACATTGCGGGGCACCGCATTGAACAGCCCCGAGCTCACCGGCACGGTCTCCGAGGGGAGGTCCGACACCACCATCCGCCGCTTCTCGATGGCGCACTGGCCCAGGAGACCCTGGCCGACCCGGAGCGACTGCCGGTGGCCGTTCTGCCCGTCGTCGGCGAAGGCGGCGACCAGCCGAAGCTCGGGTTCCTCGAGCCCTTCGATCCGGTAGATCACCCCCTGGTGGGCGTTCACCAGCGGGGTCAGCTCGGACAGCAGCATCCGCCCGACGGTGGCCAGGTCGCGCTGGCCCTGCAGCATGCCGGTGAACCGGGCCAGGTTGGTCTTGAGCCAGTCCTGCTCGGTGTTCCGGTCGGTGGTGAGCCGGAGGTTGTCGATCATGGTGTTGAGGTTGTCCTTGAGCTCGGCCACCTCGCCCCGGGCTTCGACCTGGATCGACCGGGTCAGGTCGCCCTGGGTTACCGCGGTGGCCACTTCGGCGATGGCGCGCACCTGGGTGGTGAGGTTGGCCGCCAGCAGGTTCACGTTGCCGGTGAGGTCCTTCCAGGTGCCGGCGGCGCCCGGTACGTTGGCCTGGCCGCCCAGCCGTCCTTCGACGCCGACCTCGCGGGCCACCGTGGTCACCTGATCGGCGAAGGTGGCCAGCGTCGAGGTCATGTTGTTGATGGTCTCGGCCAGCGCCGCGACTTCGCCCTTGGCGTTCACCGTCAGCTTGGGCTTGAGGTCGCCGTTGGCGACCGCGGTCACCACCTTCACGATGCCGCGCACCTGCTCGGTCAGGTTGGCGGCCATGACGTTCACGTTGTCGGTGAGGTCCTTCCAGGTCCCCGCCACCCCGGGAACTTTCGCCTGTCCGCCCAGCTTGCCCTCGGTGCCCACCTCGCGGGCCACCCGGGTCACTTCCGCCGCGAAGGCGTTGAGCTGGTCGACCATGGTGTTGATGGTCACCTTGAGCTCGAGGATCTCCCCCTTCACCGCCACGGTGATCTTGCGGGAGAGGTCGCCCCGGGCCACGGCGGTGGTGACCTCCGCGATGTTGCGGACCTGGGTGGTGAGGTTGGCGGCCAGCAGGTTGACGTTGTCGGTGAGGTCCTTCCAGGTGCCCGCCACGCCGGAGACCACCGCCTGCCCGCCCAGCTTGCCGTCGGCGCCGACTTCCCGCGCCACCCGGGTCACTTCGGCGGCGAAGGAGCGGAGCTGCTCCACCAGGGTGTTGAGGGTCTCCTTCAGGTTCAGCAGCTCACCCCGCACGTCCACGGTGATCTTCTTGGAGAGGTCGCCGTTGGCGATCGCGGTGGCCACCTCGGCGATGTTGCGGACCTGGGCGGTGAGGTTGCCGGCCATCGAGTTCACGTTGTCGGTCAGGTCCTTCCAGGTCCCGGCCACCCCCTTCACCCGCGCCTGACCGCCCAGCTTCCCTTCCGTCCCGACCTCGCGGGCCACCCGGGTGACCTCC
>DATCXX010000183.1:0-6268 GCA_036565615.1 Gemmatimonadales bacterium
GAACGAGGGAGCCAGGGAGCCAGGGAGCCAGGGAGCCAGGGACAGCAACAGGGACAGCAGGGACAGCAGGGACAAGGGCAAGGACGACAAGGGGAAGGGGGAAGACAAGGGGAAGGGGGAAGGGGACAACAGGGTGACCCAAGCCGCCCGGGCCAGGGTTCCCAGCTCGGCATGCCGGGTGGAGGCCAGACCGGTGGCGGCGGCCAGCCGGGACGACTGAACGGGGGCGATGCCCGCCAGTTCACCCGGGAATTCGGGCTTCGCCGCCAGGCGGCCGAAGGGCTGCGCCGGGACCTGGCCGGGCAGAACATGGATCAGGCGGAGCTGGACCGGATCATCTCCGACCTCCGTCGGCTGGAATCGGGACGGCCGTTCAGCGATCCCCAGGGGCTGGAAGAATTGCAGCGCGCGGTGATCGAAGGGCTCAAGACCTGGGAGTTCAAACTCTGGCGGAGCTTGAGCCAGAATGGCGAGAACCGCCCCGCACTGGGCGCGCCCTCCCAAGTGCCTGCGGAATACCGGGCGCTGGTGGAGGAGTACTACCGCTCGCTGGGGAAGAAGCCGAAGTAGGGGTCATGGGTCAGGGTGCGCGGTGCGTGCTCCCTGCCCACAGTCGTCTTGCAGAGTATGAAGACACGCTCTCTCCGACCGACCCTGAACCGGTCGTCCCACCGGTATGCGCTGCTGATTCTGGCGGCCGCCGGCACGGTCGCCGGCTGTACCGATTCCGCCGCGAAGGACTCCCAGGACGATGCGGTCGTTCAGACCCTCCAGACCATGGTGCGCAATGGCCGGGGATTTCCCGGTACCCGCCCCGGCGCGGAGGAGCTGACCCGGCTCCGCCGCCTCTACGAGACCTCGGGCTACACCCCGCTCTGGGTCAGCGCGTCCGGCGATCTGAGGAAGTCGGGCAAGGAGGCCGTCGACCGCCTCCGCAACGCGGAGTCCGAAGGCCTCCGCCCCGCCGATTATTTCGCCGGCACCCTGGACAGCCTGGCCCGCACTGTCTCCGATCAGGAATCCCCCGACCCGGCCGCCGTGGCGCGGCTCGACGCCGGGCTGAGTCACGCCGTGCTGGAATTCCTTCGCCATATTCACGTGGGCAGGGTCGCGCCCCGCGCGGTCGGCTATTCGATCGACGCCGCCAAGGAGCAGCACGATTTCGTGGCGCTGCTGGAAGCGGCTATTCGCGACGGCAGCTTCGAGGAGATCGTCCGGGAGCTCGAGCCGCCGCTCGCCCAATACCGGCTGACCCGTACCGCACTCAGCGAGTACCGCAAGCGCGAGACGGACTCGCTGCTCGAGCAGCCGATCCGGATTCCGGTTCCGCTCAAACCCGGCGACACGACCGCGAGTCTGGCGGCGCTGGCCCGGCGCCTCGTCGCGACGGGAGACCTGGCCGGTGAGGCCGGGACGCCGGTGCGCTACGAAGGCGCCCTGGTCGAGGCGGTCCGGCGGTTCCAGGCTCGTCACGGCCTGGCTCCGGACAGCGTGCTGGGCAAAGAGACGCTCGACGAGATCAACGTTCCCCCCTCCTGGCGGGTCCACCAGCTGGAGTTGTCCCTGGAGCGGCTGCGCTGGCTCCGGGATCTGGACAACGCGCCCTTCCTGCTGGTGAACATTCCCATGTTCGAGCTGACCGCCTGGAGCTCGCCGCGAGCGAGCGGGCCGCCCGAGTTCCGCACCGGCGTCATCGTGGGCAAGGCGCTCGACACCGAGACCCCGGTGTTCGTGGAAGAAATGCAGTACGTCATCTTCCAGCCCTACTGGAACATTCCTCCCTCGATCACCCGCAATGAGACCATCCCGGCGATCGAGCGGGACGGCGACTATCTCCGCAAGAACGGGATGGAGATCGTGCGGGGCCAGGGAGACGACGCCGACCCGGTGGAGCTCTCGGGCGGCACTCTGGAAAAGCTGGCCCGCGGAGAGCTGCGAATCCGCCAGCGGCCCGGCCCGCAGAATGCCCTGGGCCCGGTCAAGTTCGTGTTTCCCAACAATCAGAACATCTATCTGCACGGCACCCCGGCCGAACAGCTGTTCGACCGGAATCGGCGGGACTTCAGTCACGGGTGTGTGCGGGTGGAGGATCCGACCGGTCTGGCCGAATGGGTGCTGGCGGGGAATCCCGAGTGGACCAGGGACCGGATCGTCGAGGCGATGAACGATCAAAGCCGGACGTCGCAGCGGGTGAACCTGCCCCGGCCGCTTACCGTGGTGCTCTACTACACCACCGCGTCAGTCGAGCCCGACGGCACCGTGCGATTTGCCCGGGACATCTATAAGCATGATCCCGAGCTGGATCGGGCACTTCATAGAATTGGTGATTAGGACGGCAGGAGGCAGGACGGTAGAAGGCCATCGGACGGGAGGACGGTAGGGGAGTCAAGTGCGTGCCGGTGGGCAGGTGCCTACCGTCCTCCGACCTACCGTCCTACCGCCCCGCTACCAGGTCCTGAACCGCCCGGTATCGACGTGAACAAAATTGGACGCGGGATAGAATCCGACCCCGCCCCGGCGCAGCTTGATCGCGGTGTCGCGAAGCCGGGCCAGGGGCACGTCGCCGAGCCGGAGATCGATCGCCTTGCCCTGGAGGTGGAGGCTTCTGGGGGAAACCTTCGAGCTCTTGCTGGCCAGCATCTTGTTGGTGGCCGGCGAGCGGTAGCCGCAAATCACCTCGATCGGCAGCGTGCTTCCGGTGGCCTGATGCAGGTCGTTCACCAGGTCGAGCAGCTCGGGATCGATGGGGTGGACCTGGTTGGTGCGCCAGTCCCGCAGGACGTGGTTGACGTCGTGCAGCGCCCCGGGGAGGTACTTCCCTCCCGCGAAGTACTTGGTGGTCAGCTCTTCGCCGGTATTGACGCAGCGGAACGAGAGCGATCGGGCCGGCTCCATCGCCGCAAAGACGCGGGGGACCTTGACCAGGCCGAGTCCCGCCACAGCCATGCCGGCGAGGAAGCCTCTTCGATTGACGGGCTGCAATTCCATTCTCGAATCCCCTCTCCTGACGGCGATGAATTCTCGAATTATCAGGAGGCCTGAGTCGCGCGAACCGTGCCAGCAATTGGCGCCACAATGACAGGGAGGGAACCCGGTCAGATGTGCTGAAATCGCTCCACGACCGGTGCGGATTTGCTTCAGGTCAGAAAGCGGTCACGAGCCCGAATGTCCAGCGCCAGATCTCCTGCTGGGTATCATAACCCGCTTCGGCGGTCCAACGAAAGTTCCTTCGCTCCAGTCTCCCGATGCCCGCCGAGATCGTCTCATGCCGCCGCACCCCGGCGGGTCCGCCCAGCCGCACGTCGAGCAGCGGCTGATCGGTGGTGACCAGGTTGTAGAGCCCGAATCCGTACCAGCGTCCTCCCCGTGGCCGCACGATCAGCTCGCCGAAGCCGCCGTCCAGCGCGACCTCGGGCTCCCCCTGGGTGTAGGTCGGCCGGCTGTCGGTGCGATGGATGAACTGGCCGTTCAGCTCGAAGGGGCCCCGGGAGAAGGTCGCATCCGCCCCGATCATCCGGGTCTGATTGCGAAGCCCGTCCACCGAGGAGCGGCCGGTGTAGCCGAACAGCCCCAGCCGGACCCCGCCGATCAGATCCCGGGTCGCGTGGAGAAACAGATTCTTGGCCGCGTCGTTGTCGAAGTGCCGGTCGGGCTGGGCCGGGCCGATCCCGTTGCCGTTGATGATCTCGCCGGTGAGGGTAAAGCCTCCCACTTCGGCGGCGACCAGCAGGCCGCGGTCGTAGGTCAGATCGACCGGCACGTCTCCCACCCGGGCCCGGTAGACCGCATAGTCCTCGAACTCGAGCCGAAGCTCCCGCTTGAACAGCGGATCGGAGACCTGGTACTGCCCCAGCGCCAGGTCGAACGGCCGATTGCCGATGTCGTTGATATAAATGAACGCGTCTTCGATCCCCCCGACTTCGCCCCGCTCGGCCAGGAAAGTGTAGAAGTAATACGAGAGCTTTTTCGAAATCGCCCCGCCCGACATGAGCTTGAGCCCGTAGGGAGACTGGAAATCCGTGGCGGCCGTTCCGTTGGCATAGGCCTGAGCATAGAGATCCAGGCGGACCGCCAGGGGAAGCTTGTCGGGAAGGGAGAGCAGCGGATCGTTGGTGCCGATCGTGTCCGGCATTGCCTCGCCGGAGACCATCCGGTATCCGTTGCCTGCGAATCGCTCGCCGAAGTCGGTCAGGGTGGGAAACGGATTGTGACAGAGGGCGCAGGTCACCTTGTAGCGCCGGGCAAACGCCGGAATGGCACCGGCGTCGGCGAGCGGGATCGAGCAGAGCAGCGCGGCGAGGGCGAGCCGCCCCCTCACGGCTGGGCCTGCCGGCCGATCGCTCCCCAGATCAGCGGCTGGGTCGCCATGGTCTGGCCCCGGTACTGGGGCCGGAAGCCATAGAGCATCGCCCGGCCCTTCCCCATGGTCACCTCCACCATCGCCGCCTTGCCGTTGAGTTTTTCGCCGCCCAGGAGCCAGCCGGAGAGCAGCGGATCGCCCGCCGCCTGGTAGCGGGCGACCACCCTCACCCGGGCCGGATCGCCGGCCTCGAAAGCGGGGCTATCCTCGAACCACACCGCCGGAACCGGAGCGGTGAATCCCGCCGCCGCGGGATGGCCGCGATCCACTTCCACGGCCAGGATCGAGCCGGGGGCGTAGAACTCGGTCTGCCGCACTCCGGCCAGCACGTTCTTCACCGGCAATCCCAGCGCGTCGATGGCGTACAGGCTGGACTCGTTGAAAAAGAGTATCGTCCCCCCGGCCTCGGCGAATTCGCGCAGGGCCCGCGCCCCTTCTGCGCCCAGCCCGCCCTGGAGCGAATCGGGATAATTGTTCCCCAGGCCGCGGGCGAGCGTCCCCGCGCTCTGGTCGGGGACGATGATCACGTCGAACCGGCTGTTGAGCCCGCCTG
This sequence comes from Gemmatimonadales bacterium, assembly GCA_036565615.1. GTDB lineage: Bacteria > Gemmatimonadota > Gemmatimonadetes > Gemmatimonadales > GWC2-71-9 > JABFSM01. The sequence goes on from DATCXX010000183.1 coordinate 4,914, forward strand.
CCTTGACGTCCCGATCGGTCAGCGAAGCGTAGGGGATCCGGTTCACGTCGAAGATCCAGCGGGTCCACCCCTCATCCATCGAAGCCGCATGGCTCCGGTAGATCGCGATCCGCCTCGCGGCGGTCCCGCTCAATCCCGCCACCCGGTAGGACGGCTCCGGCACCGCGGCGATCGGATTTCCGGCGGCCGGGAGTCCGCCGCTCACCGCGGCGACCTCGACCCCGAAGAGCAGGGGCAGGGTGTGGGCCGTAACGTCATAGGGCGCCTTGGGCGGGCCGCCGGGGTATTCCCGCAGGTTCGGGTAGCGCTGGCGCTCCAGCAGCGCGTTGGCGTAGCTGCCGAACATCTGGCGGGTCGGCACCAGATAGCTGCCGGCGGGATACGCTTTGCCGTCCACCGTCACCGGGACGGTGGTCTGCCGGATCTCGACCTGCCCGTGCTGGAGGGTCCACAGCAGCCGGGCCAGCGCCTGGGCATCAGGCTGTGCCCGGGGAATGACATAGGCCGCCGGCACCTCGGCGCCCGGCCGCCAGGGATGATCCTCCGCCAGCGCGCGCTCGCCCAGCTCGGCGTAGCTGCTGAGCCAGGAGGCGCGGTCGCGCGCCGCTTCGACCAGCAGCGCCCAGCTCGCGCTGGTCTGATAGTCCACGATGTTGCCGATGGTCCAGGTTCCGCCCGGCCAGAGAGCCGGAAAATTCCAGCTGGCCACCCGGGCATCGTATCCCCGGGCGGTGCCGAGCGAGCTGAGCGGCCGGTCGAGGGGAGAGGCGAGCCGGGCGCTCGCGGTTTCGGTCAGGATCCGGATCCCACGGTGATTGAGCGAATACTGCCGGGCCGGCGACCACTGGTCGTAGGAGGCATTGGTCGCGATACCGGTCTTGCCGTCGGCCATCATCCGCCAGGCCATCGCCATGCCGAGCGCATTGGTGCCCGCGGTAAGGATCGGATCGATGTTGGGCTCGACCGGGTCCATGTAGGGAGGAATGAAGATCCGGCCGCCGCTGGGACCCTGCTGGTGGATGTCGTTGACGATCTGCGGAGTCCATGGGGTGTACAGCGAATCCACCGTGTAGCGGGTCTCCACCTGGGTGAAGGCGTACCAGTCGCGATTGTTGTCGTGGCCGGTGTAGTGATGATAGAGCACCGGCGGGCCGCTCCCCTCTGCCGGGGTGCCCAGGGTGGAACGGTACCAGTCGCCCACGATGTCCACTCCATCGGGATTCTGGGACGGTACCAGCATCACGATGGTGTTGGCGAGGATCGAGCGCGCTTCGGCGGTCTCCGCCCGGGCCAGCCGGTCGGCCAGCACGAGCGGGGTCAGGAACCCGCCCACCTCGGTCGAGTGAATGCTCGAG
>DATCXX010000054.1:0-3154 GCA_036565615.1 Gemmatimonadales bacterium
CCCCTGACGGAAACCAAGAGCGTCGGGGTGGCCGGGCTCATCGTGGTGGCCGTGGCGGTGCTGCTCTCCACCACCCTCCTCCCCGCCCTGCTCGCGATGATCGGCCGGGGCATCGACCGCCCCCGCTGGCTGGCCCGCCGGCTCACCTGGTACCACTCGCCCCGGGGCTGGGAGAAATGGGCCCGCACCCTGGCGCGGAACCCGGGACGCGCCCTCATCCTGGGCGGGACTGCGGTCGCGATCCTGACGGCGCCGCTGTTCTGGATCCGGATCGGTCTCCCCGCCCGGCACTGGTGGCCCGATCGAACCGAGGCGGGCGCGGGAGTCGAGGTGCTCAACCGGATCGGAGTGTCCGGTTACCTCTTCCCCATCCGGGTGCTGGTCGAGTTTCCCGAGGGCCGGAGCGCCACCGACCTCACCGGACTCCGGGCCCTGCAGCATCTCTCCGACTCGCTCCGGGCCGATCCCCGGGTCCGGGACGTGCGAAGCCTGGTGGATCTCACCCCGGGCCAGTCGCTGCTGGCCTATTCCCTGATCTACTCCGACCTCGATTCGGCGCGGGCCCGCTACAAGGACGTGATGGATGCGTACCTGAGCCGGGACGGCCGGATGACGTTGCTCGACGTGATCCCCAGGGACACGGTGTCGCTCACCACCTCCATGGACCTGGTCGGCCGGGTGCGGGAGATCGGAGCGTCCCCCATCCGCCAGCTGCGTGGGGCGACGGTGGCGGTGGGGGGCTACGTCCCCGGCAGCGTGGATTTCCAAACCGAGCTGCTGAGCCGCTTTCCTCTGATCATCGCCCTGGTGCTGGGGGTCACCGCGGTCATGCTGGCCATCGCCTTCCGCTCGGTGCTGGTACCGCTCAAGGCCGTGATCATGAATTCGCTCTCGGTGAGCGCCACCTTCGGGCTCATCGTCCTGGTGTTCCAGCATGGCTTCGGGGGCCGGCTGCTGGGGCTCGACGGGGCCACCCAGGCCATCTTCGTGGTGGTGCCGGTACTGGTCTTCGCGGTGGTCTTCGGGCTGAGCATGGACTACGAGGTGTTTCTGCTCTCCCGCATCAAGGAGGCCTACGACCGCACCGGGCGCAACACCGAAGCGACCATGGAGGGGGTGAGCGCCACGGCCTCGGTGATCACCTCCGCCGCGCTGATCATGATCGTGGTCTTCGGGGCCTTTGCCTTCGCGCGGGTGCTGCTGGTGCAGTTCCTCGGCTTCGGCCTCGCGGTGGCCGTCCTGCTGGACGCCACCCTCATCCGCATGGTGCTGGTGCCCGCCTTCATGCATCTGGCGGGGCGGTGGAACTGGTGGCCCGGCGCGCGAAATGACGTGAGAGGTGAGACGTAAGAGGTGAGACGGAAGGACATTTCCCTCTCACGTCTCACGTCTCACTGCTTGGCATCCAGCCAGTTGTCGCCCACGCCCACGCCCACGACCAGCGGGACCGACAGACTCGCCGCGCCTTCCATGTGCTCGCGCACCAGCGCGGAGACCGGCTCCACCTCGGACACCGGCGCCTCGAGCACCAGCTCGTCGTGCACCTGGAGCAGCAGGCGGCCGCGCAGGCCCCCCTCGGCCAGAGCCCGGTGCAACCGGGTCATGGCGATCTTGATGAGATCCGCCGCCGACCCCTGGAGCGGGGCGTTCTGCGCCTGGCGCTCTCCGAAGGCGCGCACGTTGAAGTTGCGGTCCCGGATTTCCGGGATGTAGCGCCGCCGCCCGAAGATCGTCTCGACATACCCCCGCTCCCGGGCCAGCGCGACCTGGCGGTCGAGCCAGGCCCGCACCCCCGCGAACCGCTGGAAATACTCGCTGATGAACGCCTTGGCCTGGTCCTGGGGAATGCCCAGCATCCGGGCCAGCGCGAAGGCGCCCTGCCCGTAGATGGTGCCGAAGTTGATCGTCTTGGCCTGCGCCCGCATCTCCGGCGTCACCAGGGCGAGCGGCACGCCGAAGATGATCGCCGCCGTCTGGCGGTGAATGTCTTCGCCCTGGCGGAACGCCTCCAGGAAGGCCGGGTCCTGGGAGAGGTGGGCCATCAGGCGCAGCTCGATCTGGGAATAATCCGCCACCACGAACTTCCAGCCCGGCTCCGGCACGAATCCCTTGCGGATCTCCTCCCCGCGCGGAGTACGGACCGGAATGTTCTGGAGATTGGGCTCGGACGACGACAGCCGCCCGGTGGCCGCGCCGATCTGGTTGAAGCTGGTGTGGATCCGGCCGGTAGCCCGGTGCACCTTCTGGGGCAGCACGTCCACGTAGGTGGAGCGGAGCTTCTGGAGCTCGCGGAATTCGAGCAGCAGCCGGGGCACCAGATGCCCCTGCTCGGCCAGCTCCTCCAGCACGTCGGCGTCGGTGGACGGGCCGGTCTTGGTGCGCTTGAGGATGGGGAGCTGGAGCCGGTCGAACAGCACCGTCGCGAGCTGCTTCGGGCTGTTGAGGTTGATGGTACCTCCCGCCGCCGCGGCGATTTCGGCTTCGAGCCGGGTGAGATCGGTGCTCAGCTCCCGCGCCAACCGCGCGAAGAGGGCGGGGTCCAGACGGATCCCGGTCCACTCCATGTCGGCCAGCACGTGGACCAGCGGCATCTCGATGGTGTCGAGCAGCGGCTGCAGCGCCGTCTCAACCAGCCGGGGCTGAAACAGCGCCTGGAGCGCCACCACCATGGCGCTGCCGGAGCCGCAGTAGGCCGCGGCGTCCTGCACCGCAACCTCGGCAAAGGGCACCGCCAGTTTGCCCTTCCCCGCCACGTCCTCGTAGCACTGCATCCCGACCCCGAGGTAATCGAGCGCCAGGGTGTCGATGGCATGAGAGCGGCGAGCCGGATCCAGCACGAAGCTCGCGAGCATCGAGTCGTACCCCACCCCGCCCAGCTCGATCCCCGCGCCCCGCAGCACCTGCCAGTCGTACTTGATGTTGTGCCCGCCCTTGGGCACCCCGGGATCGCGCAGCAGCGCGGCCAGCGGCTCGAGCGCCGGATCGGTCAGGGCCGGGAGGTTGGTGACCGGTGCCGGCGCCGCGAGCGCGCCCCCGCGGGGCTGATGCCCGAAGGGGAGATACCAGGCGTGGCCCGGGTCGATCGCCAGCGAGAGCCCGATCAATTGGGCGTCGTGGGGCTCGAGCGCGCCGGTCTCGGTATCGAGCGCGACCA
>DATCXX010000071.1:0-7229 GCA_036565615.1 Gemmatimonadales bacterium
GGCTGGAGCGCGAGCTCGGCCGGGGCGGCATGGCCACGGTCTGTGGCCCGGGACCTCCGCCACGAGCGCACCGTCGCCATCAAGATTCTCCATCCCGAGCTGGCCGGCGCCGGACGGGAAGGCGGGGTGTTGAAAAGAAGGTAAGTTATGGCGTTTCCCTCAAACGTGGAGCGAGTCTCATGAACCTGCACCAGGCGGCGCCAATCGCGATCACAGCTTTCGCGGCAGCTCTGCTCACGGCGTGCCAGCCGGCCGAGGCCCCTGAGGCCCGGGAAGCCCGGGAGCCGGGGCTCGAAGGCGCCTGGAGCATCGTGAGTATTCGGGTGACGGGCCCCGATTCCTCGGCCAACACCACGGTACAGCCGAGTGTCTATCTCTTTGGCGACACCCACTACAGCATGATGCGGGTCACCGGCAATCAACCGAGGACGCTGGCCGCGGCGGACAGTGTTACGGACGCCGAGAAGCTCGCAGCCTACGATTCCTTCGTCGCCAACACCGGGACCTACGAGGTCGCCGACTCCACGATCACCATTCATCCGATCGTCGCCCGGAGCCCGAACTTCATGTCGGGCGGATCCGACAAGTATTACTTTCGGGTCAGCGGCGACACCCTCTGGCTCTCGAACACCGGTGCGGATTTCAGGACGATGATCGGAGGACAGCTCGTTGCGCCACCGAGAGCGAGCACGACGATGCTGGTTCTGGTGCGGCAGAAGTAGGACCCTGTACCCCCTTCTACCCCACCTTTCGGAGAGCGTTATGAAACGTCTCTTTCTGGTCCTGCTCGCGGTTGCGAGCCTCGCCGGCGCGGCCCAGGCCCAGCAGCCGGCCGCTTCCCCCGATGTCGCGGTGCGCACGGTGCGCGAGCTGTGGCAGTCCATGACCAACTACGTAACCCGGGCCGCCGCGGACGTGCCCGACTCGTTGTACAGCTTCAAGCCGGTGGCGACGGTGCGGACCTTCGGCCAGCTCATCGGCCACGTGGCCGGGGCGCAGTACATGATCTGCGCCGCCGCCCTGGGCGACCCTCCCCGGGGTGAGGACGAGATCGAGAAGACCAAAACCACCAAGACCGACCTGCTTGCCGCGCTCAAGGCCTCCACCGAATACTGCGGCCGGGCCTATGCCCAGACCGACGCCGCCGCCCAGCAGCGGACCCAGCTCTTCGGCCAGGACCGGAGCCGGCTCACCGCCCTCGGCATCAACGCGACCCACAACGCCGAGCACTACGGGAACCTGGTGACGTACATGCGGATGAACGGGCTGGTTCCACCCTCCAGTCGTCCGCCCCAGTGAGCTGCTCGTGCTGCTCGGTGACGTCGGCTGCGGCCCGCCACTTTGATGAGGGCAGAGTCCAGAAGGAGCTGGAGAGCTACCGGAGCGCCGGACCAGGGCCCACCACACTGGGTCTCCTGAGTCAGATCCTTTCCGGGGAGCCGATGCCGGAGACGGTTCTCGACATCGGCTCAGGGATCGGAGCCGTGAGCCTGGAGCTGCTGCAAGCGGGAGTGAAGAACGCGATCTGCGTGGACATGTCCCCGGCAGCCCTCTCGGCGAACGCCGAGGAAGCCCAACGCCGGGGCGTGGGCGACCGGATCGAGCAGGTGGAAGGCGATTTCGTCGCGGTCGGCCCGACGCTGCCGCCGGCCGATCTCGTCGTGCTCGACCGGGTGGTGTGCTGCTACCCGGCTTATGCCCCGCTGCTGGAACAGGCCACCGCCAGGAGCCGCCGCCTGCTGGCGCTGGCCTATCCTCGGGACCGCTGGTGGGTCCGGCTGGCCATGGGGATCGAGAACGCCTGGCGGGGGATTCGGGGCGACGAGTTCAGATCCTTCGTGCATCGACCCGCGGGGATGGCGGAGGTCCTTCACCGGGGCGGGTTCACCCGGTCTCGCGAGCTGTCCACCTTCGCATGGCAAATGGAGCTTTATACCCGAAACGCTCGATAGCGTCCCTCCCGTCCTCCGCGTCCTCCGCGCCCTCCGCGTCTTCCGCGCCCTAACTCCCGACTTCGTGCAGCAGCGCCTGGAGCCCCGCGATATCCGCCGGCTTGGTGAGGTGGTGGTCGAACCCCGCGGTTCGGGTTCGCCAGCGATCCTGATCCTGGCCCCAGCCGGTCAGCGCGACGATCGCCGTGGCCCGCTCCGGGAATCCGGCCCGGATCCGCCGGGCCACTTCGTATCCGTCCATGTCCGGCATCCCGATATCCAGCAGCACCACCGTGGGGTCGAACTCTTCGTATATCGCCAGTGCGGTGGGTCCGTCCAGCGCCACCCGCACCTCGGCCCCCAGGACGCCCAGCAGCATGCTCATGCTCTCGGCCGAGTCGCGGTTGTCGTCCACCACCAGGATGCGCTTCCGGAACATCGCGTCGACCACCGGAGCGGTGGGGGTCTGCCGCGACTCCTCCGCCTGGCTCAGCGGGAGCCGGATGGTGAACTCGCTCCCCCGTCCCGGACCGCCGCTCTCCCCTTCGATGCTCCCGCCGTGCATCTCGACCAGCCGCCGGGCCAGCGCCAGGCCGATGCCGAGTCCCTCGTCCGGCTCCCCCGAGCCGGCCCCACGGCTGAACATCTCGAACAATCGGGGCAGCACCTCGGGACTGATGCCCCGGCCGCTGTCCCGCACCGCGACGACCGCGGCACCGGGCTCTCGTCGGGCCCGGATCGAGATCGTCCCGCCGGGCGCGGTGTACTTGGCCGAGTTGTTGAGCAGGTTGGACAGCACCTGGGCCAGCCGCACCGGATCGCCGTCCACCACCAGCGGCTCCTCCGGGAGCACCACCTCGAGCTGGTGACCGGCGGCCTGGATCAGCGGATCGCTGGTCTCGATGGCATTCCGGACCACGGTGGCCAGCTCCACCGGCTCCCGGCGCAGCTCGAAGGTCCCCCGGGTGATCCGGGAGATCTCCAGCAGGTCGTCCACCAGCCTCACCATGTGGCTCACCTGGCGCTCCATCATCGCGTGAATCGGCGCGGCCGTTCCGGTGCCTCCGTCGCCCAGCCGGAGCAGGTGGAGGGAATTGCGCAGCGGGGCGAGCGGGTTACGCAGCTCGTGGGCCAGGGTCGCCAGGAACTCGTCCTTCTGCCGGTCCGCCTGGCGCAGCCGCTCGATCAGCTCCATCCGCTGATGATACAGGTCGCGGAGCGAGCGCTCGGCCTGCTTCCGCGCGGTGATGTCCATGATGGTCACCAGGGCGGGCTGGAAGTCGCCGTCGGCCGGTGGGAAGGCGATGATGAACTGCACGTCCAGCCGCTCGCCCCCGAGTGTGGAGACCACCGTTTCGGCCTCGAAGCCCGGCTTTCCCTCCGCGATGGCGACCAGCTCCTCCAGGAAGATCGGCAGGGTTTCCGGCAGGAAGATCCGGTGCAGCGAGCCGGTGAGCTCGGCCTTGTCGCTGGCGCCGTACATCCGGAGGGTGGTGTCGTTCACATCCACGATCCGGACCAGCCCGATGGCCCGCTGCACGAACTCGGGATGCTCGGCGAAGTAGCGGCCGAAATCGCTGACCCCTTCGCGCCGGAGATCCTCGATCGCGGCGCGGACCGCGGAAAAATCCTCGTCCCAGATCGAGGCCCCCGCGGTCTCGAAGATCGCCCGGTAGCGCGATTCACTCACCCGGACCATCTCGTTGGCCCGCTCCCGGAGCCGGGTGTGCTCGATCCGGGCCGACACCCGCGCCATCAGCTCTCTCCCGCTGAACGGCTTGACCAGGTAGTCGTCCGCGCCGGACTCCATCCCTTCGACCCGGGCCTCCTCCCCGGCCCGTGCCGAGAGCATGATCACCGGAACGGTTCGGAGCCGCTCGTCGTTGCGCAGCTCCCGGAGCAGGCCGAACCCGTCCAGCTCCGGCATCATGACGTCGGTCAGCACCAGATCGGGGCGATTCTCCCGCGCGGCCCGGAGCGCCGCCCGGCCGTCGCCTACCGCGTCGACGGTGTAGGACTCCGACAGCATCCGGCGCAGATACCCCCGCATGTCGGGATTGTCCTCGGCCAGCAGGATGCGAGCCCGCTCGGTGGCCGGTTCCGCCGTCACCCGGTCCGGCAGGTCGAGCCCCAGCCCTTCGGCCGGCCATCCCAGCAGGGCCTCCACGGCCCGTCTCCGGCGCTCCTCCGAGTCGCGGCCTCGGGCCGGGCGGATCCGCTCGGGGGGGAGGTGGGCGGCGCCGAGCCGGAGCGACACCGTGAAAGTGCTCCCTCTGCCCGGCTCGCTCTCCACCGCGATCGAGCCTCCGTGCAGCCGCACCAGCTCCTGGACCATCGCCAGGCCGATGCCGGTGCCCTCGATGCTCCTGCCTCTCGCGCCGCGCACCCGGTGGAACCGCTCGAACAGGTGGGGCAGATCGGCGGCGGGAATGCCGGTGCCGGTATCGCGAATACGGAGGGCGACCTTGTCGTCCTCGCGGGTCAGGGCGACCGCGATGCCGCCCTCGAAGGTGAACTTGAATGCGTTGGAAAGCAGGTTGAAGACCACCTTCTCCCACATCTCCCGGTCCAGGTACACCGGCTCCGGATGCGGGGGGCAGTCCACCGAAAAGGAGAGCCCGGCGGCCTCGATTGCGGGGCGGAACACCCCGGCAAGCTCGGCGGTGAGCTCGGCCAAGTCGGTGGGCTGGTAATACGCCTCCAGCCGGCCGGCCTCCAGCCGGGAGAAATCCAGCAGGCTGTTGACCAGCTTGAGCAGCCGGACCGCGTTGCGGTGTGCCGCCTCCAGCCGTTCCCGGTCCTCGGGTGGTAACCCGGAGTCCCCGGCCAGGGTCTCCTCCAGGGGACCGAGCATCAGGGTCAGCGGGGTGCGGAATTCGTGGCTGATGTTGCTGAAGAAGGCGGTCTTGGCCCGGTCGAGCTGGGCCAGCGCTTCGGCGCGGGCGCGCTCCTCCTCGTAGGCCTGGGCATTGGCGATGGCGGCGCCGATCTGCCCCGCCACCAGCCCGAGAAAGCCGCGGTAGTCTCCCTCGAGCGATTGGAACGGGCTGAGCCCCACGACCAGCATCCCGGCGCTCCTGCTCTGCCCGGGACCGGTGATCGGGAGGACCAGTGCGCGCTCCGGCGGGCGGGGCCAGGCCCCGGCGGGAACCGGGATGGACGGGTCGAGCGGAACCAGCTGCGGCTCTCCGGTGCCGAGCACGATGGACCAGGGCCAGTGACCGGGGTGGGCCAGCTCTCCCGCGCCGGGCGACCCGCAGGCCAGGAGGGGGAGGACGTCGCCGTGCTGGGCCAGGTAGAGCAGGGCGAAGGGAATGTCGTGCGGGTTGTGCGCCAACGACTCCAGGCTCAGCTGGCAGGCTTCTTCGGGGGTGCGGGCCTCGGCAGGCCGGGCGGCGAGGTCCCTGAGGGTGCGGAGCCGGCGCTCGCCGATCACTCGTCCGGAGGTTTCGCTGACGATGCAGAAGAGCCCGCCCACTTTTCCCGATTCGTCCCGCACCGGATCGTAGGAGACGTCGAAGTAGGTCTCCTCGGGATAGCCGTGGCGCTCCAGGATGAAGAGCCGGTCCCGGGCCCAGAAGGCTTCGCCGGTCGTGACCACACCCTCGAATAGCTCCCGGAGACCGCTCTCCCAGATCTCGCTCCAGGCCTCGCTGGCGGGCCGGCCCAGAGCGCCGGGGTGCTTGGCTCCGAAGACCGGGCGGTAGGCGTCGTTGTAGAGGGTGATGAATTCGGGACCCCAGAAGAGCACGATCTGGGCTTTGGAGGGGAGCAGGATGCTGACCGCGCTGCGGAGGCTCTGGGGCCAGCGTTCCGGCGGGCTCAGGGGGGTGGTGGACCAGTCGAAGGCGCGCATCAGCGCGCCCAGCTCACCGCCGCCCTCCAGGAACGACGTCTCGCGGGGGGCTCGGTTGCGCGCCGCCGGAGCCCTTGGGGTCATGGGGAGAGGATAGGCGCAACGGCGCAAAGGCGCAAAGCGAACGCCGGTGGGGTCGCTGCGCTCAGGCGGCTTGACGGAGCGGAGAGATCATATACTGTGTCATGGGTTGGGCTGACCCTCGCTGCCCGGCAGGTTGTCAGGGTGGAAGGAGTGCAAAATGAAGACCGCACTTACGATCCTCTCAACGTTGACGCTGCTGGGGTGCTCCGGGGAAAACCTCTCCAGGCTGCCGACCACTCCTGACACTCCTGACACTCCTGAACCGCCGCCCTACCAGCCCGGTTCCGCTGCATGGCTCTGGGGGATGGTGGTCGAGGACTCTGGTGTGTGTATCGTCGGTGCGACAGTTACCGTGGTGCGCGGGCAGGGCCTTGGCCAGAGCATCAAGCAGACGACACCGTGTGACGCGTGGGCGTATGACGGTGGATTCCTCTTCAGGAATCTGGCGCCGGGCGTAGAAATGACCCTTCGGACCTCTGCAACGGGCTACGCCGCGGTGGAGCGGACCGTGGTTCCCTCGTCCGGGCCGCAGATGGCGTTACTCCTTGTGCCATCCCGGACGCCCTGACTCAGCGCGGCCGTCCTAGAACCCTATCGTCCTCCATTACCGTCCTACCGTCCAACAACCTACCGTCCTAAAAGATCATCCCCAGTATCACGCGGAGCCCCGAGAGCACCACCGGCAGCAATGTGAGTCCCACCGCGAACACGAAGCCGTAGCGGAACAGGGTCGGTCCCACCTCGGAATAATCCCGCCCCCACCTTCGCATCACGAACGCGTCGATAATCGGACCCAGAGTGTAGAACAGGTTGGCCAGGATGCCGTAGATCACGATCCCGACCCAGGGGACGCCCTTGGTCGATCCCCCGATCAGCAGCTCGGCCAGGTACACGCTGATCAGGGTGGTGATCCCGGCCGCGATGACCGCGAAGTTGTAGACCGGGCGGCGGGATTCCCACCACTGCCAGATCTCCCGGCTGCGCGGGGCGGAGTAGGGGGCCCGGAAGAAGAAGCGGGTGAGCGAGGTCACGGTCAGAGGATGACGCCGAGGAAGATCCGGAGTGCCACGACCGGGATGGGAAGCAGGGTCAGCAGCACGGCGAACACGAAGCCGTAGCGGAACAGCATGGGGCCGGCCTCGGAGTACTCTCTCCCGCCGATTTTCATGATGAGCGAGTCCACGATCGGGCCCAGGGTGAAGAACAGGTTGGCCAGGACCGCATAGACCACGACGACCAGCAGGTTGGGGAACCGGGCCCGCCCCGGGGTCAGCAGCTCCATCAGGAACACCGCACCCACGCTGGTGGCGCCGGCGGCCAGGAGGGCAGCGTTGTAGGCCAGCCGGCGCGACTCCCAC
>DATCXX010000079.1:0-3886 GCA_036565615.1 Gemmatimonadales bacterium
GAGGGCGCCCCCGTGGCTGACCGGCGGGTCATCCTGTTCGTGACCGGCACCCGGGCCGATTTCGGCAAGCTCAAGCCGCTCATGTACCAGGTGGAGCGAAGCCCGGAATTCGAGTGCCGGGTGTTCGTCACCGGCATGCACATGCTGGCCCGGTTCGGCTCGACGGTGAACGAGGTGCTGAAGGCCGGCTTCGGCTCGGTGCACACCTACATCAACCAGGACGGCAGCGCGCCCTGCCGCATGGACGTGGTGCTGGGGAACACCATCCACGGCCTGGCCCACTATCTCCGCGAGTTCCGGCCCGACCTGATCGTGGTCCATGGCGATAGGGTGGAGACCCTGGCCGGCGCCACCGTCGGGGCCCTCAACGACGTGCTGGTCGCGCACGTCGAAGGAGGCGAGCTGTCGGGCACCGTGGACGAGCTGATCCGCCATGCCGTGAGCAAGCTGTCGCATCTCCATTTCGTGGCCAACGCCGAAGCCGCCGGCCGGCTCGAGCAGCTCGGTGAGCTGCCTGAATCCATTTACACCATCGGGTCCCCCGACATCGACGTGATGCTGTCGGACGCGCTGCCCACGCTCGACGAAGTCCGGGCACACTACGAGATCCCCTTCCGGGAGTACGGGATCGCGCTGTATCACCCGGTGACCTCCGAGCTCGACCGGACCGCCGAGCACGCCCGGGCGGTGGCCGACGCGCTGGCCCGCGCGCCGCAGAACTTCGTGGTGATTCATCCCAACAACGACCACGGGAGCGAGACCATTCTCGAGGCGCTCAACGGGCTGGCCGGCCGGCCCGACATCCGGCTCCTGCCCAGCATGCGGTTCGAGGCGTTCCTCTCGCTGCTCCGGCATGCCCGGGTCATCATCGGGAATTCCAGCGCCGGGATCCGGGAGGCGCCGGTGTACGGCGTGCCGACCATCAACCTGGGCAGCCGGCAGCAGAACCGGTTCGCCTACCAGTCCATCGTGCATCTGCCCGAGGACGCCGATCTCATCCTGGAGACCCTGGCTCAGCTTCCGGAGCGCTTCGCGCCCAGCGGACACTTCGGCGATGGGCAGAGCCGGCAGCGGTTCCTCGCCGCGCTCCGGGAACCGGCACTGTGGGACACCCCCAGACAGAAACGGTTCCGCGATCTGGCGCCCGTCGAGAAAGCGGATCCGGCCCGGGCATGAGTAAGGGCGCCGTGCCGCCGGCGCTGGTGGTCATTGATCTCCAGGAGCCGGGCACCCAGGCACACCTGCTGCGCTCCCTGCTGGGCAGCGGGGTGCTGGGCTGGACCGGGATCGGAGCCTCCCCCTGGCTGGTGCTGGCCCCGCCGGGCGACGGGGGTGACCGGAGCTGGTGCCGGGGAACCCGGGTGCTGGAGCCGGCCGGGCTCTTCGATGCCGACGCGGTCCAGGCGATGACCCGGCAGGTCGTGGAAGTTTCCAGCCAGGTGATCGCCACCCTCCGCCCCGCGGGGGCGGGACTGCACCTGGGCGAGCTGAACCGGGCCTTCATTCAGACCTGGGTGCACGATCTCCTCTACCGGGAGGGGGCGGTGCTCGCGGCGTGCCGCACTCTTGGACTGGCCCGCTGCCGGATCATTTCGACCAGCGGGCGTCGTGCCCGCTGGATTGCCGCCGGCGTCGGACACGCGGGGGTGAGAGCCGGCGTGACGGGCTTCCCGGCGCGGCTCCGCTCCAGGGAAAAACCGGTGCGAGGGTACTGGGCCATCGGAGAGGCACTTCCCCGGGCCGACCTGCTGATGGTCGCGGAGTCGCCGCCGATGCGGCAGATGTTCTCAGTCGTGGGCGACACGCTGCCCGCAACGCTCCGGTCGCAGAGTCTCCAGCTCGCCTACGTGTCGGGGGCATCGGCTGCCTACCTCGCCGCGGTGCGGGAAGTCCCGATGCGCTGGGTGAACCGGGCTCCGAGCGGGGATCCGGCCGAAGGTCCGATCGGATCTCCCGCCGCCCATCCCGGGGATCTGGGCGAGGAGGTGTCTCCCTCGGTGCGGGCTTCCTTTGACGCGCTGTGGCGCCGCATCGTGGACGATCAGCTTCCCCGCCAGCAGCACTGGGCCCGGCACGTCCTGCAGGTGCTGGACAAGATCGGACCGCAGGTGCTGGTGGTGGGGAATGACCGGTTCTGGACCGGGCAGACCTATACCAGGCTGGGGGATTCACTGGGGATCCGCACCGTGTGCCTCCAGGACGGGATCGCCGCCCCGGTTCCCAATCACACCTACTCCACCGCGGCCCACGTGCTCGCGGCCGGCACCCTGTGGCCCGCGCTGCTGTCGCCGGATAACGGGCGGCCCCGCAGCGTCTCGGTCGTGGGGCAGCCCCGCTACGATCGCGCCCGAACCACTTTCGAGGAGCGAAGGCGCCGGGAGCCGTTACCGCCGTCGCGGGCGAAAAACCGGGTGCTGCTGATTCTGCAGGACATTCACCGGCTCGATTATGCCCGGACCATTCTGGCCGAAACGCTGCGGGTCGAAGGCACCCAGGTGATGATCCGCGCCCATCCCGCCTTTCGCCCCGCCGGTCTCGACCGGCTGGCCGGGCCGCGGGTGCGATTCAGCCCGGGAGGGAACATCGTGGATGATCTGGCGTGGGCGGATCTCGTCGTCACCGAATACTCCACCGTTGCGGTCGAGGCGCTGGCGCTGGGCCTCCCGGTCCTTTCGGTCACCCTGAGCGGCCGGCCCCCCTTGCTCGATTTCACGGTTCCGGGGCAGGCGGAAGGGGTGACCGAGGGATCGCAGATCGCCGCCGCGGTGGTACGGCTGCTCGGCGCGACCCCGCTTCCCGCGGGCTCGCCGGCCCGGCAGGCGATTCTCGACCAGCTGGTCGGGCCGCTCGACGACCGGAGTGCCTCCAGGGTCGGCGGCATTCTGAGCGGGCTGCTCGAAGGGACATCCGCCGCATGAACATCTCGGTCGTCATCCCCTGTCACAACAATGGGGCTCATGTGGCCGAGACCCTCGCCTCGGTCCGGGCCCAGACCAGGAAGCCGCTCGAGGTGATCGTGGTGGACGACGCGAGCTCCGACGACTCGGCCGCAGTCGTCGCAGGGTTCGAGGAGGTGCGCTTCTTCGGTCTCCCCAGGAACTCGGGCGTGAGCCTGGCCCGCAACACCGGGCTCTTTGCTGCTCGGGGGGAGATCGTCGCCTGGCTCGATGCCGACGATATCTGGGAGCCCGACCACCTGGCCACCGTGGCCGGACTCCTGGAGCACCATCCCGCGGCGGGGGTGGCCTTTTCGCTGACGCAGGGATTCGGGATGTCGCAGAAGGTGTGGGAGCCGCTGCTGCCCCAGCTCGAGCCGATCGATGCCTTCTGGCCGAGCTGGAGACAGACGGTGGCTCAGATGAGCACCTGTGTCATGTGGCGGGATCGGATTGTGGCGCTCCAGGGTTTCGATCCCACCATCCGGGCGGTCGAGGACTTCGAATTCTTCCTGCGGCTGGCCCGGCAGCACCCCTTCGTCTGCACCCACGCAGTCACCGCGCGCTACCGCAAACATTCGCAGTCGGAGAGCCGCCAGGTCGTGCTGGCCAGGATGCAGGAATACGGAGTGCGAAAGCGGTTCTTGACCCGTTCGACGAAATCGGAGGCACCCGAATTCGTGACCCGGCTCGAGGCGGAATGGCTGCAGGCCTGGGAAATCCGGCTCGGTGAAGCCTGGGAACGCCGGGACCTGCCCCTGCTCCGGTTTTACCTCGGCCTCCAGCTGCTGGTTCCCGGTTCCGAGCCGATCGGAAAACGCTGGCGGCGTCGAGCGTGGCTGGCCCCGCTCTGGAGACCGTGGGGCGCTATCTCCCGGCGAAAACGCGGCTGAGCAGCAGGCGCCAGTAACTGGTGGGGAGGCGCACACCACCCAGCCATCCGTTCCTCC